>CAMLSF010000019.1 GCA_946482615.1 uncultured Chromatiaceae bacterium
CAGTCTGTGAAATCAGGCTCCGCGTAGCGGCTTAGTTCAACAATTTAATAGAAGGCTTGTTGCCCGCAAGTCGAACATTTTTCTGCCTTCTTTCCTGAATTTAACTCATACCAAACTAGCCCTGATGTACCTCTATTTCAACAACATTTTCTAAAATCTATAAATTTATGCCCGACAAAATCTATACAAGCAGTACGCTAGTTGTTCACTTTTTTACTCAGAATGCATAACTGTATTTTTCAACAGTGGTTCCGCGTTTACCTAACAGTTCACGCTAGCAGTACCTCAGCAGTTAATGCATAGTATCCAACCATAAAAAAACCCGACCAAAGCCGGGTTTCTCATATCAATCTAAACACCACAAAAGCATTACTTCTGCACTGTCTTGGCTTCTTCCACTGCTGCTAAACATAGCTCTGTGATTTTATGCCATTCTTTGTTTTTAATGGCTTCGTCCGGCACTATCCAGCTGCCGCCTACGCAACGTACGTTAGGTAAGGCTAAGTATTCTTTGAAGTTTTTCTCGTTGATGCCGCCTGTTGGGCAAAAACGTATATCAGAGAATGGGCCGTGAATAGATTTTAAGGTTTTTACACCACCTGCAGCTTCAGCCGGGAAAAACTTAAAGTGGGTGTAGCCTACCGCTGTGCCTTCCATCAGTTCGGAAATGCTGGCGATGCCAGGGATCAGCGGAATAGCGCTGTCTTTACCCGCTTGCAACAGTTCACGGGTAGAGCCCGGGCTGATAGCAAAACGTGCACCGGCCGCTATCACATCGTCCAGTTGCTTGGCTGTAGTGACAGTACCAGCACCTACTATGGCGTCAGGCACTTCAGCGGCCAATAAACGAATGGCATCCAGAGCCACAGGAGTACGTAACGTCACTTCCAGAACTTTAATGCCGCCCGCTACTAAGGCTTTTGCCATAGGAACAGCGTCAGCTAAATCTTTGATCACAATGACGGGCACCACAGGGCCTTGTGCGAACAAAACGTCAGGTTGTAGTTGCCAATTTTCAAATGCCATAGTGTTAACTCGCCATATGTTGTTTTAAGTAGACTGCACAGCCAGTTAAACCTGGTTGCTCTGCAGTGACGACAAAAGTTGCAATACGGCGGTTGAAGTCTTTAAACCTGCCTTTTGCTTCAAATCGGGTTCTGAATTCGCTTTGATTTATAAGCGACAGTAATTTGGGCGTAATACCACCAGCGACAAAAACGCCGCCGAAAGTGCTTAACGTCAGGGCTAAATCGCCAGCTAAACCACCTAAACTGGCAAAAAACTGATCTATTACGGCTTTACACAAAACACAGCTGCCATCTAAAGCTTTACCGGCAATTTGGGCCGCATTTAATGGCTCAACCACTTTGTTGTTAAATGCAGCAATGGCCAGATACAAATCTTCTAAGCCCGGGCCTGATAACAAACGCTCAGGGCTGACATGGCCGTACTTGTTGGCGAGGAATTTTTGAATAAACCATTCCTGTTCGGTTTGGGCGGTAAAATCAACATGACCACCCTCGCCTGGTAATGGCAGATAACCCAAAGCAGTAGGAATTAAATGCGCTACACCTAAACCTGTGCCAGCACCTAATACCGCCATAGGTTTAAATTGATCGGCATGGCCTTCACCAATTTGTACCAGCTCGGTTTGTTTCAGTGCAGGTAAGCTCATGGCCACTGCGGTAAAGTCATTCAGCACAATAAACTCGGCTAAATCCAGATCGGCTTTCATCTGGCTTACAGAGAACTGCCAGCGGAAATTGGTCATTTTGACAAAATCACCAGTCACAGGACAGGCAATAGCTAAAGCCACATGACGAATAGCAGTCAAACCTTGTTCTTCACGGTAAAACTGCAAGGCGTCAGATAAAGTATCAAAATCAGCGCATGGGTACACAGCCACTTTATCTAAATGCAGGCTGTCTAAATCTACACGACTAAAACGTGCGTTAGTGCCGCCAATATCAGCAACAATAGCGAACTGGATCTCAGCCATGGTACTGCTCCTCTGTGTTGAACAGACTGCAGGCACCTTGTTCTGCACCAGTGATCACGGTACGCAGGCCACCAAACATTTCACGGCCCATACCCCAATGACTGTCCGTCATATCACGGGTGGCGACTTGACGTTTGGCCAGTTCTTCATCCGATACCAGCACTTTTAATACGCCGTTGATACCATCCACCAGCATCATATCGCCGGTCTGGATCTTGGCGATCACACCACCGTCTACCGCTTCCGGTGTGACGTGGATAGCAGCAGGCACCTTACCTGATGCACCAGACATACGACCGTCTGTGACTAATGCCACATGGTAACCACGGTCTTGTAATACGCCGAGCGGAGGAGTTAATTTGTGCAGCTCTGGCATACCACAGGCACGCGGGCCCTGGAAACGCACCACTACTACACAATCTTTGTTTAAATCACCGGCTTTAAAAGCGGCGTCTAACTCGTGCTGGCTGGAGAACACTACAGCCGGGGCCTGCACTATCTCAGTGCCTTCACGAAGTGCTGAGGTTTTAATTACACCACGGCCAATATTGCCGGATAACACCTGCAAACCACCATGATCTTTAAAGGGTTTAGTGGCACTGGTCATCACGCTTAAATCTGACGATTCAGTTGGACCATCCACCCATACTAACTTGCCATCCTGCAATACCGGAGTTTGGGTATAACGACGTAAACCAGGACCAGCCACAGTGTTGACATCTTCATGCAGCAAGCCGTTGTCTAATAAAGTACGGATCAAATACGCCATACCACCAGCTTGCTGGAAATGGTTGATATCGGCCTGGCCGTTAGGGTAAATCTTGGTGATTAATGGCGTGGCATGGGATAAATCAGCAAAGTCATCCCAGTTCACAATAAAACCAGCAGAACGGGCCACAGCTATTAAGTGCATGGTGTGGTTGGTAGAACCACCAGTGGCCAATAAACCTACAATACCGTTCACTACAGCTTTGACATCAACAATTTTGGAGATAGGTAAATAATCAGTACCTAAGTCCGTTAAACGGGTCACCTGACGGGCCGCCGCTTTGGTCAGTTCGTCGCGTAAAGGTGTACCAGGATTAACAAAAGAAGCACCAGGTAAATGTAAACCCATCACTTCAACCACAAGCTGGTTTGAATTCGCTGTGCCGTAGAAAGTACAGGTACCGGCGCTGTGGTAAGACGCAGATTCAGAGTCTAATAACTCGTCATGCCCTACTTTGCCTTCGGCATACAGCTGACGCACACGGGCTTTTTCTTTGTTTGGAATGCCAGATGGCATTGGGCCTGCCGGCACAAACACAAAAGGCAGATGACCAAAACTTAACGCCGCCATCAATAAACCCGGCACTATCTTGTCACAAATACCCAGCATCATGGCGCCGTCGAACATATTGTGCGACAAACCCACTGCGGCTGACATGGCAATAATGTCACGGCTTAACAAGCTCAGTTCCATGCCCGGCTGACCCTGGGTCACACCGTCACACATCGCAGGCACACCACCGGCAAACTGGGCCACACTACCTACTTCGGCCACTGCAGCCTTGATAATGGCCGGATAAGTTTCGTACGGCTGATGCGCAGACAACATATCGTTGTACGAGGAAATAATGCCGATGTTTGCTTTGGTTAAGCTGCGTAAATCAGATTTTTCCTGAGCAGAACAAGCTGCAAAACCATGAGCCAGATTGCCACAGGCCAAAGCTCCGCGATGCGGCCCCTTGGCACGGGCCTGCTCCATCCGCTGCAGATAAAGCGCACGGCTTTTTTCACTGCGTGCCGCTATTCTGTCTGTGACCTGTTGTATAACCGGATTCATGTTAACCTCGTCTTGTCGATTAGTTAGCTGTGAACATTATATGCACAGGGACCTGCTGCTGATGCAAAAACGCCCGTACCGGCATTTGCAATGGGTCCTGACCTGCCATGGCCTGTTCCAGAACGGTCAGCTTCTTGGGGCCAACCAAATGTAAATAAATTACAGCGCTTTGGAGTAAGCGTGTTTTGCTTAAACTCAAACGCTGATAAGGCGCAGTAGCCGGGGTAACCGCCAAAGCAACAGGTGCATCAGAGGCTAAACCCGCCTGAATTTCTTTGCTGCACGGAAATAAAGAAGCGGTATGGCCATCTTCACCCATGCCTAAAATCAGCACGTCAAATACCGGAAGTTCGGCCACACGAGCCTCTACTGCCGCGGCGCCTTTGTAGGCGTCATCAGGATAAGCACTGTCAAATAAGCTGATAAAACGTGCTGAAGCCGCTTTGCCTTGTAACAGGTTGGCTTTGACTAAGCCCTCATTGCTGTCGGCATGAGTCTCTGGTAACCAGCGATCATCTGCCAGCGTAATAGTCACACGGGACCAGTCCAAATCAGTTTCAGATAAGGTTTTAAATAATGGCAAAGGCGTTTTACCACCTGAGACCACCAAAGTAGCTGCGCCCTTTTCTGCAATAGCAGCAGCCAGACGACTGCTGATTTCACTGGCAAATTGCTGATTTAATGCGGCACTTGAATCAAAGGTATGAAGCAGCATTATTATTCGTCCCAATTTCTGTCTTCACGCGCCAATAGCGAAATGGCAGCGACAGGGCCCCAGGTACCAGCCTGATAAGGTTTTGGCGGCTCGTTATTGGTTTTCCAAGCGTCCAGAATGCCGTCCACCCATTTCCAGGCTTGTTCCACTTCATCACGACGCACAAACAGATACTGGTTGCCTAACATGGCTTCAAGCAACAAACGCTCATAGGCATCAGCGATACGCTGTGCTTTAAAGGTTTCGTCGAAACTTAAGTCCAGTTTGGTTTGCTGCAGCTGCATGGTTTCACCCAGACCAGGAATTTTGTTCATGATCTGAATTTCTACGCCTTCATCTGGTTGCAGACGGATGATCAGCTTGTTGGCTGGCAACTGTTTATAGGTTTCAAAGAAAATATTGTGTGGTTGTGGTTTAAAACAAATGACCACTTCGCTGACTTTTTTCGGCATACGTTTGCCTGTTCTTAAATAGAACGGCACGCCAGCCCAACGCCAGTTGTCGATGTCCACTTTAATGGCGACAAAAGTTTCGGTTTTGCTGTTTGGACGCGCATCTTCTTCGTCCAGATAACCAGGCACAGGAGTACCAGCTACATAACCGCCGGCATATTGACCCCGTACAGTTTTTTCCTGCACGTTAGCCACATTAATAGGACGCAGCGCTTTTAAGACTTTTAACTTCTCATCCCGGATACTGTCGGCATCCAGACGAGCCGGCGGCTCCATCGCAATCAGCGACAAGACCTGTAATAAGTGGTTTTGCACCATGTCACGCATTTGACCGGCGTCATCATAATAACCCCAACGCCCTTCTACACCCACTTCTTCGGCCACTGTGATTTGCACATGGTCGATAGCGTTATGGTCCCAGTTGGCCGCAAAAATAGAGTTAGCAAAACGCAGCGCTAACAGGTTCAGTACTGTTTCTTTACCTAAGTAGTGGTCGATGCGGTAGATTTGGCATTCGCCAAAGTATTTGGCCACTTCATCGTTGATCACCTTAGACGAAGCTAAATCGTGACCTATAGGTTTTTCCAAAACCACACGGGCTGGTTCTGCCGATAAACCCGCCACTGACAAGCCTTTACAGATATTGCCAAACAAAGAAGGTGCGGTTGCGAAGTAACTGACTGGAATACGTTTTTTCGGATCAGTTACAGCTTTTAAGGCTTTGTAACCTTCTTCCTTTGTCAAATCCACCTGCACATACTGCAGCTTGGCTTTCAGGCTCGCCAGGACTTGAGGGTCCAGCGGCTCTTTAATAAATTTTTGTAAGTTGGTTTCAACCAGCTCTTTATAGCCATCCAGACTCAACTCATCCCGAGCCACGCCAATCACCTGGCTGTCGGCATGCAACAGACCGGATTTTTCCAATTGATAGAGGGCTGGCAATAACTTACGGCGAGCGAGGTCGCCCTTGGTGCCAAAGAGAATCAGATCACAGGCTTTGTTCAGTGGTGCTGTTGTTGTCATGAATGACCCTTGATTAGATGTAATTTTACAACACTTAGCCGCATACTAGCCGAGCAAAAGCCAGATGTAAACCAGATAAGTTGTAATTAAATTACAGAGACGCTAAAGTTTTGACTATTCTCATATAATAAGGCAGCCTAGGCAATGAATCAGCTGCTTTGTCGTAACTTTATCACTATTTTGCAGTGGCACCAGGTTGTATAACAAAGCAAGTTACAACATTTTGCACTGTGTTGTTCAGTGTTTTTCAGTCAGGACTATCCGATGAATGTGTTGGAAAAAATAATTAACAGCGTCAACAGCTTCAGTAAATCAGAGCGCAAAGTCGCCGACGTGATCCTGGCCAATCCGCAAACCACTATACACAGTAGTATAGCGGCTCTGGCCAAAATGGCCGATGTCAGCGAGCCTACAGTCAACAGGTTTTGCCGTCGTCTGGACACCAAAGGTTTTCCGGATTTTAAATTGCATCTGGCGCAAAGTCTGGCCAATGGTACTCCTTATGTTAACCGTCATGTCGAAGAAGACGACGGCCCTGAGGCGTACACAGCCAAGATTTTTGAATCCACTATGGCGGCTTTAGACGCTGCGCGCCAAAACGTTGATATTCTTACTATTAATCGTGCTGTGGATGTACTGACTCAGGCCAAAAAAATCTCCTTTTTTGGTTTAGGGGCTTCAGCTTCTGTAGCTCATGATGCGCAAAATAAGTTTTTCCGCTTTAACGTGCCTGTGGTGTGTTTTGACGACATAGTGATGCAGCGCATGAGTGCTATTAACAGCGCTGAAGGGGATGTGGTGGTTTGTATCAGTCACACAGGCCGGACGAAAAACCTCTGTGATATCGCTGCTATAGCCCGTGAAAACGATGCCACAGTGATAGGTATTACTGCGTACGACAGCCCTTTAGCCAAAGAATGTACCCTGGTGTTATCGCTGGATGTGCCTGAAGATACCGACATGTATATGCCAATGGCGTCCCGTGTGGCGCAGCTGGTATTGATTGATATCCTGGCGACAGGTTTTACTTTACGCCGTGGTACCAAATTCCGCGAAAACCTGAAAAAGGTTAAAGACAGCTTACGTGGCTCACGTTTTGATAAAAAAGACTTTCAAAACTAATGACATCATCTGTAATACGGAGGGGTTTCCTGAAAGAAACCCCTCTTTTTTTAGCTTGAAACAGGCCAAACAGGTCAGACAAGCGGCAAAAGCTGAAAGTTTTATTCAAACTGCGGCTATATTCTGTAATAAAATTACATTACACTTAAACCGACCCATCCATAGATAAGCTTTCAGGAGCTCTTGATGCCCAGAAGAACTAAAATAGTCGCAACCCTTGGCCCGGCAACAAATTCACAAGCCACTATCGAAAAGTTAATCCTGGCCGGTGCCAGCGTGTTTCGTTTCAACTTTTCTCATGGTAGTGCCGAAGATCATAAGCAGCGTGCAGAAATGGTACGTGCTGCAGCAGCCAAAACCGGTGCGCATGTCGCTATTCTGGGTGATTTACAAGGCCCGAAAATCCGCGTCTCTACTTTTAAAAACGGTTCTGTCATTTTAGAAGAAGACCAACACTTTGTTTTAGATGCAGATTTGCCAAAAGGTGAAGGCGACGAAACTCAGGTTGGCATTGACTATAAAGAATTACCTTCAGATGTGCAGCCTGGTGATGTGCTGTTGTTAGACGACGGTCGCATCCAGATGATTGTGGAGCATGTGGTGGGTCAGCGTATCCACACCAAAGTCTCTGTGGCAGGCAAACTCAGCAATAACAAAGGGATTAACCGTTTAGGTGGTGGTTTGTCAGCCCCTGCCCTGACTGAAAAAGATAAAACAGATATTTCCTTAGCCGCTTATATTGATGTGGATTATCTGGCGGTGTCTTTCCCACGTTGTGGTGATGATTTACGGGTTGCCCGCGAATTAGCCCGTGCTGCAGGTTCTGAGGCTTTAATAGTCTCTAAAGTAGAACGTGCCGAAGCTGTGGCGGATGACGAAACTCTGGATGATATTATCCGTGCTTCTGATGCAGTGATGGTTGCCCGTGGTGATTTAGGGGTAGAAATTGGTGATGCCGAGTTAGTAGGCCAGCAAAAACGTATTATTGCCCGCTCACGTCAATTAAACCGTGTGGTGATCACTGCGACTCAAATGATGGAGTCGATGATTGAAAGCCCGATGCCAACCCGCGCTGAAGTGATGGACGTAGCCAACGCTGTGCTGGACGGTACAGATGCGGTGATGTTATCCGGTGAAACTGCAGCTGGTAAGTACCCTGTTGATACAGTAAAAGCCATGGCCCGTGTTTGTGATGGCGCAGAGAAGCACCCAAGAGTACAAAGTTCCAAACACCGCATGGACGTCGCTTTTACTGAAATCAGTGAAACCATAGCTTTATCTGCTATGTATGCAGCCAACCACTTAACAGGCATTAAAGCTATTATTGCTCTGACAGAATCTGGCTACACCGCCAAGCTGATGTCACGTATTACCTCTTCTCAGCCTATTTATGCCCTGTCACGTCACCAGAAGACATTAAACAAAATGGCGCTGTACCGTGGTGTGTATCCGGTGTTTTTTGACAGCACTCAGACTCCGGGTCAGCAAAAAGTATCTGCAGCTGCTATTGAAGCTGTACAGGACATTGCTCACTTAAAAAGCGGTGATTTAGTGATTTTGACCTACGGCGATATGATGGAAACTGTAGGCGCATCAAACACCTGTAAGATAGTGCAAATCAACTAACACGGGGTCAGAGTTTTGTCTCTGATCCACCTATTTGATTGTTCTGCAATTTAAAGGGCCAGAGTTAAACTCTGGCCCTTAGCATTGGTGCTAATGCCGTTAACATTGACCCTATCACCACCAACGAAGCACCAACCCAGGCCCAGACATTCAGTGATTCGCTTGGGAACTGCGGATAAAAATAAGCCAGTAGCTGGGCAAAACCTATAGTCAGTAAAGGCGTAATAGCCAGCACAGCGCTGACATTGGCCGCTTGCCAGTGTTGTAAGGCTTCTGCAAAAGCACCGTAAGCCACAATGGTATTCAGACAACAAAACAGTAACATCCCCCATTGCCACACTGACAACTCCGGTACAGGAGCCAGGTCGGCGGCCGGCAGAAAACACAAAGCACCGGCCAAATAAATCAGCCACATAATTTGCTGCGAGTTAAAGCTCATCAGCAGCTGTTTTTGTGCCAAAGCATAACAAGCCCATGCCACAGCAGCCGCTATCACCAGTAGCAGACCAAAACCTTCAGAGCTAAACTGCGTCAGTAACAAGGCCAGTCTGTCGTTAAAAAACAGCAATAAGCCGGACACCAACAACCAGGCTCCAATTTTTTGCCACAACAACAAACGTTCTTTAAATAAATAGACAGCGCCTAACATCATCAGAAATGGTGCCAGTTGGATCAGCACCTGAGCTGTTTCTGCTGTCAGCAAAAACAAACCTTTCAGATATAAAATGTAATTAAGCAACAAACCGGCAATGGCAGTGAGTACCAAAAGTTTCTTTTTTGTATTCAGGCCTCTGAGCGATGGAATTTGCTTACGCGCAAGCAGGATCAGGCCTACCAGCACAGCAGCCACCAAAAAACGGATCCAGGTAATGGTTGCCGCCGACATTGAACTTAATAACCATTTCAGCGCTAAAGGCAACAAGCCCCACAATACTGCTGTTAATAACGCTAAACTAAAACCCAAACCAACCCGGCCAGACGACTGATGCATACCCTCTCCTTTCTAAGGCCGTCATTATCCGCCAGAAGCTGTGCTTTTGTCCGGGGACAGCGACCTGCACCGGAAAAAATAAGTCAGAATTTTTATCCGCTGTTGCCCCAGATCAAGGCAAGAAGCTGTAACTGGGCTAGGATAAGAAACAAAAAAGCTCAGGGACAACAAAATGAAACGAATTGGAGTATTAACCTCAGGTGGTGATGCCCCCGGCATGAATGCCTGTTTACGTGCTTTGGTATTGACCGCTCATGCCAATGAGTTGGAGGTCATTGGATTTCAGCGCGGTTTTAATGGGGTTCTCGAACTGCAGTACCAAAGCTTATTGCCTTACCATGTCAACGGTATCATCCAAAACGGCGGTACTCTGTTAAAAAGCGCCCGCTGTGCCGCTATGCACACAGAAGCAGGGCTGCAACAAGCTGCGCAAAATCTGCATGATCTGCAGTTAGATGCATTGCTGGTGATAGGCGGAGATGGCAGCTTTCGCGGCACTGTGGAATTGTCCAGATTTTACAAGGGCCAATTAGTCGGCATTCCAGGCACCATAGACAATGACGTGGATGGCTCTGATTTTACGATAGGTTTTGCCACGGCTCTGGATACGGCTCTGGATGCCATAGATAAAATCCGTGATACTGCAGATGCCTTTGAGCGGATTTTTTTAGTGGAAGTGATGGGTCGCCACACAGGTTATTTAGCAGTTGCAGCTGGTATAGCCGCAGGTGCAGAACAAATCATCTGCCCTGAACTGGCTTCTGAGCTTGATCTGGATAAAATCGCCCGGCATGTCGAACAAGCCCGTAAGCACCGAGGCAACTGCAGTTACATTATTGTGCTTGCTGAAACTATGTACCCAGGCGGAGTGTCCGCTTTGGCAGCCGATTTGGAACAACGGGGTATTGAATGCCGGGCTTCTATTTTGGGCCATATTCAACGGGGTGGCCGCCCTGTGGGGGCGGATCGTATTCTTGCAACTAAACTGGGCGCTTATGCGGTGGAGCAGCTGTTGCAAGGTGCTCATCTGGTGATGGCCGGAGAAATTAACGGCCAGGCGGGTTTGTATCCGCTGGCATTGACCGGCGATAAGAAAAAGCAGGTCGACAGCTATTTATTACGCTGGCAACAGCAAGTGGCACAGTACTAGATCAAAAAGGCCTCCTTACGGAGGCTTTTCTTCAGACACAACTTAAGAATTAAACACCATTTTGACACGGTCTTTGTAGCTGCGGCTGACTTTCACCGCCTGACCATTGGTCAGCATCAACTGATGTTCACCGTTGGCCAGCATTTGCAGTTTGGCAATGGTATTAACGTTTACAATAGCGCTGCGGTGCACCCGGACAAATAACTTCGGATCCAGTTCCTGCTCCAGCTCCTTCATAGTGCGGCGCAAAATATGGGTCTGACCATCACGGGTATGAATACACATATAATCCCCTGCAGCATCCACCCAGTCGATAGCACTCACTGGCACACGGGTAATTTCACCACTGTCTTTGATGCTGATGGCTTCTGGAAACCGTTCGTTCATCACAGGTTGGGATTGATCCAGACGTTGTAAGATCTGATCGGTTTTTTCACCTGTCAGCTGAGCCACTACGGCAGCCAACTGGCCTTTATGACGTTGATGGTCTTTGGCTTCAAAGTTTTTCGTCAGTTTACTGACGGCTGCGGTTAGACGTTCTTTTTCCACAGGCTTAAGCACATAATCCAGTGCCTGCACCTCAAAAGCATTTAACGCATAGTGATCATAGGCTGTTACAAAGACCACATAAGGCAACTCAATCTGCTGCTGTTGCAGTTGTTTTAATACACCAAAACCATCTAAACCCGGCATTTCTACATCTAAAAATACCGCGTCAGGCTGATGTTCGCGGATGGCTGCCACAGCTTCTTCGCCATTGCTGCACTCTGCTACTATCTCCAGTTCAGGAAAATCAGCTAAACGCACCAACATACCGCGGCGAGCTAACGGTTCATCGTCGACCACTATGACCTTAAGCATTTGTTTCATCAGTACTCTCTGTTTCAAATGGTATTCTGATATTTACTTTCAAACCCCGTGGATGGTTGTGTGTTAAGACCAAAGAAAAATTGCGATCGTACAAAGCCGCTAATCGCTCTTTGGTATTAACCAAACCTACTCCGCCAGATTCCCCTTTTGGCAAACCATCGGAAATCACCATTCCAGGTCCGTCGTCTGCCACTTCCATCAGTAAATCATGTCCAAACTTCTGCGCCGTGATCATAATTTTGCCACCACTGGTTTGGCTGGCAACCGCGTATTTAATAGCGTTTTCGACCAGAGGCTGCAAAATAAGACTGGGCACCAAGGCCTGATCTGCAGCTTCATCAATGTCATAAATAATAGTCAGACGTTCTGAAAACCGGACTTTTTCTATTTCCAGATACAGATTGGCGGCATACAACTCCTGTTGCAGCGGCACCTTTTTAATTGGGTCTTTGTACAGCGAATAACGCAGGAAGTCGCTCAGTCTGACTAACATTTTATTCGCTGTATCCGATTCCTTTAATAAGACTAAAGTCGATATGGCATTTAAGGTATTAAACAAAAAGTGCGGATTAAGCTGATAACGCAGCATTTTCAGCTGGGCTTCATGGGCTTTATTGCTGGCGGTCAGGGATTTTTGTTTTTCCTGCTGTAAAGTCTGGTAGTACTTAATACCAAAATACAAACCACTCCAGCTCAGAAGTACATAAAAGCCGACCGTGGTTTGGCGGAAATACTGAGTCCAGCTATCGGGTTTAAACCCGTGCCGGTAAATTTCCCAGTAGTTAAAGTTCCGAAACACTGTCCATACTGCGGCAATCAAAATAGCAACAGCTAAGACGCTGAGCAGCATTTTCCAGGGTTCCCAGTGCCAGACGCGCTGAAAAGCATACCGCAGCGGAATAGTCAGTAACCAGCCTGCGTAAGCATCCAGCGCCACTACTATCCAGTAGGCGCTGCGCATTTCCTGAAATAAGGAACCTAAATAACTGATTAAGGCAAACCCCACCCAACCCAGGGTGTGTAGCAGCCAAAACAGCCGATGACGATCTTCAAAAAATTTCTGCAAAATAGTGACAACTGGATCTGCTCTTACCTCTATTGTATCTCAGCAACCAGGCCTTGCAGAGCTTTAGTCTGGAGATTGAACTCGGGTAGCTCTCCATTAGTCGCAATCCCCCGGGTTCTTGTAGCTAATAGTGGATCTTTAGTTTTGTCAGAATAAAGCCCATCAGCCAGGCCGGGCCTATCAATAAAAACTGCAGGTCCTGAAAAAATGACGGTTTTTTACCTTCAATTTTATGGCCAATAAACTGAAACACCCACATCACTACAAACAACAGCAGAGACAAAATCCAGATATCCGGACTGAAGTGTTGCTGATAAAAACGGATCAGCATCACCACCAGCGCGGTAAACAGAGTCATTGACAAGCCTATGGCAAAAGACAGGCTGAAATAAAAACCCAGCACAGGCATAGCAAGCAATAAAGGCCAGGTAATTTGTTGTTCAGCCAATAAACGAAATGGCATAGGGATTTGCCAGAGCAAACCAAACACAGTGAAATAAATCGTTGGCACAGCAAACCAGTGGATGAATTTATTGGTGGGGTTTTGATGGCTGACGCCATATTCAGCGAACCATTGATGGATAGTTTTCATAAGTGAACCGGCTCAGAGCAAAATGACGATAGTACTCTACTGCTGAGCCGGTAAAAGCTCAATATTCCTTTTCTGATCAGCCCAACACAGGAACAGGTTTGCGGTCCGGCCCTAAAGCCACAAAGGTGAAGCTACCGGAAATAGCTTTATGCTGATCATCATCAAACATAGTTTCTACAAAAATATCGACATTCACTTTAATACTGGTGCGGCCTACATGCTCAATTCGGGCAACCAGTTCAATAATAGAGCCCGCCGGAATAGATTCTTTAAAATCCACCCGATCAGAACAAACAGTGACCAGGGGTTTACGGCAGAAACGGGTCGCAGCAATAAAAGCGGCTTCATCCATCCAGGCTAAAGCTTCACCACCAAACAAGGTGTTGTGATGATTAGTCCGGCCAGGAAATACAGTTTTTGTGACCCGTGTCACAGCATATTCAATACGTTTAGCAACTAAAGCTTCATCAGTCATCAGGATCTCCGGCGTAAAATAAGGCGAGAATTTTAGAAGTTCTGCCAGCAATTGTAACCCAATTGCTGGTCTGAAAGAGCGTTAAGTCCTAAGAAAGCGTAGAAAAATCAACGGGCCACCATAGCGCCTAAAGCCTTGCCTCCCACCAGATGCATATGGATATGATAAACTTCCTGACCGCCATGCTGATTGCAGTTCATGATCAAACGATAGCCATTTTCTGCTATGCCTGCATCAGCAGCTAACTTACGGGCCACAGTAAATAAACGGCCTAAAGCCAGCTCGTGTTCAGGCTCTACATCGTTTACTGTAGGAATTAATACATTAGGGACTATCAGGATATGAGTCGGTGCTCTTGGGTTAATATCACGAAAAGCTGTGACTAAGTCGTCCTGATATAAAATGTCGGCCGGAATTTCACGACGAATGATTTTACTGAAAATAGTTTCTTGAGCCATCAGAAGATCCTTATAGAATAATGCACACATCACTTTCGGGAGTATAGGGTATGACGCTATTGGCTTACCAGCTTAGTATTACTGACATTACCGCACATCTGGTTGCAGTTGAACTGCGTTTTACACCACAAAGCAATGACAGCATCCAGTTAAGTCTGCCTGCCTGGATCCCCGGCAGTTACATGGTGCGTGATTTTGCCAAACATCTGCACTCTCTCGAAGCTTTTGATGCCGCAGGTGCTTTAACTGTGCAGCAGTCAGATAAACAAAGCTGGCAGTTGAATCATCGTCAGCAGGCATTAACTGTCCGCTATAAAGTTTATGCTTTTGATTTGTCGGTGCGTGGCTGTTACCTGGACGATCAACTGGCCATTTTAAACCCAGCCGCTTTGTGTCTGGAAGTCAAAGGCATGGAAGCTGTGCCAGTCAGCCTGAACGTCGTGGCTCCGGAGTGTTTAGACTGGCAAGTGGCGACAGGCTTAACCAGAGGCCGCAGCACCCAGGCACTGCACTGCGGTTTGTATCATGCCGATAACTACCAGCAACTGATTGATACTCCGCTGATGCTGGGCAAATTGGATATCGCTGAATTTGATGTCTGTGGAACTCCACATTACGTCGCCCTCGCCGGCCATGAACAGCTGGATTTGGATCGTTTCAAACATGATCTGCAACGCATTTGCCTGCAGCAACAACAAGTATTTGGCGGACTACCTGCCGATTTAAAGGAATACTGGTTTTTATGTTGGGTCACAGACTCCGGTTATGGCGGGCTTGAGCATCACAATTCCACTTTACTCCTGCTGACACATCAGGATTTACCTAATGCACAGCGCCCGGACGAAAGCACAGCCGACTATCAGAATTTACTCGGCCTGTGCAGTCATGAGTATTTTCATACCTGGTGGGTAAAACGGGCTAAACCCGCGTTATTTTTACCTTACCAGCTGCAATCAGAACAATACACCAGCCAGCTGTGGTTGTACGAAGGCTTTACCTCTTATTACGACGATTTGGCTTTAGTCCGGGCAGGTTTATTGACGCAGGAGCAGTATTTTGCGGCGCTGGAAAAAACTATCAACAGAGTGCAATTAAGCCCTTCTGAGCTGGTGCAATCTGTAGCCGACAGCAGCTTCAACGCCTGGACTAAGTACTACAAGCAAGATGAAAATGCGGTCAATGCGGTAGTTAGCTATTACACCAAAGGCAGCCTGATTGCTTTGTGTCTGGATGCATTATTGCGCAGTAAAGGCAAGACACTGGATGCGCTGATGCAGTTAGCCTGGCGCAGTTATGGTGAGCCGGCTTTGGGCAGTTCTGAACAACAATTTGTCCAGCTCTGTGCTGACTATGCAGGCAAAGATACAGCGACAGCCTTGTACAACTGGGTGTATGGCACCAGCCCTTTGCCTCTGGCTGAACTACTGCCACATCTTGGCTTAACTACAGCCAAACGTCAGCAGGAGCACAGTAAAGACCTGTCCGGTAGTAAAACGCCGGCTTATGCTGTGCGCGCTTTTGGCGCTCCTTTTACCGCCTCAGCTGAAGGTCTGAAAATTGCCAATGTGCCGTTGCACTCTGTCGCTTATAAAGCAGGTTTAATGGCGCAGGATCAGCTGATAGCCATCAATGCAGTCAAAGCCACTGAGCAAAATTTCTGGCGACAGCTCAACCAAAGTAAGATTGGCAGCGTACTTACTTTGCATGTATTTCGTAAACAACGCCTGGTGCAGCTGTCGATGCCGGTAGAGCTTGCAGCTGAAACTTTGACCTATCTGCAGTTGGTTGATCAGCAAAAGGCCACAGACTGGCTTGGAAAAACACAGGAGTAATATGGATTCGTTGTCACAAATAGCCCTGGGTGCCGCCGTCAGCGTCGCGGCTTTTCGTAAACCTATAGGCAACAAACAAATAAAGCTCTGGCAGGCCGCAGCTGCAGGTGCGGTTTTTGGCACCCTGCCCGATTTGGATGTGCTGATTTCACATGGTGATCCTATCAGTGATATGACATTACACCGCACTGAAAGCCATTCGTTGTTTTATTTAACTTTAGTATCTCCGCTTTTTGCCTGGTTGTGGGTGAAGTTACTCCGTATCCCTGCCTTGTTTAAACAGACGCTGCTGGCGGTATGGTTAGTGCTGCTGACACATCCGCTGCTGGATACTCTGACGATTTATGGCACTCAGCTGGCCTTGCCTTTTAGTGATTATCCTTTTGGTACCGGCAGTGTTTTTGTCATAGACCCTTTGTATACTCTGCCCTTGCTGATTGGCACTGGCATAGCGCTTTTTAACAAAAAACTAAGCTGGAATAGTGTGGGTTTAGCCCTGAGCAGTGCTTATCTGCTGTTTGGTTTAGTGGCCCAGCAATGGGCCTACACAGAAGTGAAACAACAATTGGCAACAGCAGGCCAAAATGCGGAGAAGTTGCTGGTGACAGCAACCCCTTTTAATACCTTGTTATGGCGTGCCGTAGTGATCAGGGATGGCGAGTATCTGGAAGGCTATTATTCGTTGCTGGATGACTCAGCGCCCATGCAGTGGCGTAGTTTTACGCGCGATAAAAGCCTGATTGAACAGTGGAAAGATAATCCGGCTGTGGCACGTTTAGCCTGGTTCAGTCATGGCTTTTATCAGTTGGAACAAAAAGGCAATGAAGTGCTGCTGACCGATCTTCGGATGGGCATGGCGCCTTTTTACAGTTTTAGTTTTGTGGTCGCAGATGGTACAGCAGCCACACCACCTGTGCAGCTTGAGTTTCCGCGCGACAATTCCGCTAGTTTTGCCTGGTTGTATCAGCGGGCTTTGGCAAAAACCCGGTTGCCTTTATCGGATCTGGTTCAGTAACAAAAAGCAGAGTATCACTCTGCTTTTTGTTTTATCTGAAGCTTAAGCAAAAGCTATGGCGCCTTTGCCTACACCTTCATAAGCCACCACTTTCACTGCATTGAGCTGATGCGACTCTTTAATACTGCCCGCTATGTAGTCGGCTAAACATTCCACTGTGGTGTCACAAGGCACCACTTCACAGGTTGCCGCTGGCAGAGAAATTTCAAAATAGCCCTGAGCTGAGCTATAGGCAAAATTAAGCGCTCCGGCTTCGGCTTTCAGATAACGTAGTTCTGAAGCTTCAATCTGATCTTCAGCCGTTGCCAGATAAATATCCTGCCAGCGATCACACCAGTATTTGCCTAATTTAGGTGACAACATACCGTTATCAAAAATCTGAATGGTAGAACGATGGCCATGGGCTATACGCTGGCAGTTGCCATCATGTTTTTTCAGACCATGAGTGTAATGGTAAGAAAAACCGCTGACCTGTTCAGTCCGCAGCTGAAACACCAGTTTGGCCACGTTATCCGGTAATAACGGCTTAATTTGTTCAGTTAAAAATTCGCTGACAGAAGCCATATCAATTTTTTCTGTTTGAATAATGGCAAAAGCTTCAGCTGGTGATGCAATTTGCAGCAGTCCTTTGGCAGATTTGAATAAAACCTGCTCCACTTCACCGCTAAGCAGCTTTGTGGCCGGACTTAAAGCCGGAATAGCCAGTTTATGATCCACCAGCTGATCAATAGCTTTTTTTATGACCTTTTTTACCAGACCAAAATCAAACACCATAGAGGTTTGATCCAAACCACCATGCAACTCGACGTCTACAATATAACTTTCGCCCAGCAAACCCCGTTGCTGACAAAGGTAAGAGAAATCGATGACGGTTAAGTCGCGGACAAATAAAATCATAGAAACTTCCGGATAGCGCTGTAACAGCAAAAAGTGGCGGCATTATAAAGCAAGTGAACCTGCGCGTTAAGCACAGACTGCCACAAATCAGCTTTGACACCATCTGAGGCATAGTACAGACTTTTGTCAGGTTCCTTGTCAGAAGTAGTGTATGAAGATAAAACCAGTTTGCCTGTTTTGTTTAGTGAGCTTCCAACTGCTGTGTGACACTGTAACTCCACTACGTCTGCTAAGCAGCGAAAAGATCCCATACAACTACAGCGAAAATGAACAAATACAAGGTATTAGCATTGATATAGTGCAGGCCCTGCTGCCTGATCAAAAGGTTGCAGTTGAAACCGAAATATTGCCATGGCCACGCGCTTTTGAAATAGCAGCTAAAACACCGGAACTGTTAATTTTTACTATGGGAAAAACTGCAGAACGTGAAAGTATGGGCTTTAGTTTTATCGGTCCAGTGTCTACCCGTCAGCATTTTTTGTACAGCATCAGGACAGATTTGCCTGTGATCCAAAGTTATCAGGATATCCGCAGAGCAAAGCTGGTGGTCGCAGGTTTACGCGGAGGCTGGCTGAGTTCGTCGTTTAAACAACAAGGTATCCCGGTGCATGAAGTGGGCAATTATCAGCAGGGAGTCCAAATGTTATTGCTTGATCGGGCGCAACTTTGGTTATCAACAGATTTAGAGGCCGAAATGCATTTGAAACTGGCACAGACCAGGGTACAGCTGCACCCTGTCTGGCTGGTTCGTTGTTCAGGGAACTATCTTGGTTTATCGCCTCAGACTTCTGAAACCACCCGGAATAAATTACAGCAGAGCTATAAAAAGTGGAGTTCAGGTCCGGCCCCCAGCAGTTTGTTGAACAAATGGCAGGAAAAACTGGGGTTTGCATTAACTTTTTCAGCAACAACAGGTTTTATGCTGCAAGCAAAAAACACATCGGCTTGCCCGTTGGACTAAATTTATTTTTTATGTTCCGTCAGCCAGCCATTCAGTAAACCTATTTGCCCAAGCTTGTGTGCAGCGTACATCAGCCGTATTGCATTGCTGAGCATCACACTGTCGCTCCACTCAGTTTTTTGTTGAATTTCCTGATAACAGGCCAAAGCTTCAGGGGTTAAATAACCACGCAGCTCCTTTTTTCCGGAGCCTTTTTGCCGCTCTCTGTAACGTTGCTGCTTTTCTGCATTAGAAAGTGGTTTTTTTTCTTGTTCCGTCATAATGCTTCTATTCTGTGCTGTTAATCTGATTTCAGAAGGTCACCTTGACTAATCGGACTTGTTTAGCTTACAAGTGTTCGCTAAAGTGGCCCAGCCTTGATGATGGATCTAACATACATGACTAAGAATAGCTTTACAAAACAAGATTTAGTGGCCTGTGGCCGTGGGGAATTATTTGGCGAAGGTAACAGTCAGTTGCCTGTTGATAATATGCTGATGATCGACCGTATTGTGCATATCTCTGAAGAAGGTGGCAAATACGGCAAAGGCGAAATTATTGCTGAGTTTGATATCCATCCTGAACTGTGGTTTTTTGACTGCCATTTTAAAGGTGATCCGGTGATGCCTGGTTGCTTAGGTTTAGATGCCATGTGGCAGCTGGTGGGTTTCTTTCTGGGTTGGGCCGGTGGTCCGGGTAAAGGCCGGGCTTTGGGTGTGGGCGAAGTCAAGTTCACAGGTCAAATCCTGCCAACAGCAAAAAAAGTGACGTACCGCATTGATATGACCCGGGTGATTAAACGCAAACTCTTTATGGGTATTGCCGAAGGTTCAGTCAGTGTAGATGGCCGTGAAATATACACAGCCAAAGAGTTAAAAGTAGGCTTGTTCCAGGATACTTCTGCTTTCTAAGCAGGCTGCTTTTCATAAAAAACGGAGCTCTGTGCTCCGTTTTTTCTATCTGAAGGTTTTGTGATTAATGCCACAAACCTAAAATCAAACCAAACAACATAAACTGCACCAGATGATAACCCCCATCAATCAGCCACAACTTAAAAGAACGTTGAGCAAACTGGTAATTAATACCGAAACTGGCAGCAACAAAACCAAAACCTGCTAAAGCGCCGGCATGCACGGCCATCAGCAACTCTGGTGCAGGTCCCAGCCAGACAGCAAAACAATAAGCTGCTAATAAAGAAAATAAAAAGCTGATGCCAAACACTTTGGCCGGATGGCCGTTTTGCTCTACACCGCCATTTTCTTTGTTCCAGATCTTTCCAAACAGCAAAGGGGAATACCATAAACCACCCAGCATAAAGCTGGAAAAGGCCGCCAGAACTATTGCCCATGTATTCATTTTTGTTTCCTTATTATTTTCAGATACGGACTAGTGTTATCCTCTGCCCAGTCTGAAAGTACCAGCGGACTAAGTCAATTGTGCTGCGCATTAAAAAGCCCGGGTTCTGGCTGGTGCCCGGGCTTTTGATCAGTCTGGTCTGTTAATTGCCGCCGAGTTTTTCCAGCAGTTTGTTTTTCAGCTTTTCTTTACCACTTTCTACTTTGTCCTTCAACTGACCTTCCAATAAGGCTTTGGTGTCCAGAGCATACTCAGGTTTTTGCATAGTACCGCTGATTTTCAGCGGGATTTCCACACCGGCCAGCTCCTCTTTTTCTTTACCGCCCTGACCTTTGGACGTATTGACCAGCGCAGTGCTTAACTGATAATCCAGTTCTTCATTGATTAAGTTCGCAGACCCCTGACCTGCAAGACGTAACAAAGGCGCTGCCATTTTTAAATCAGGATTGGTCAAGACGCCGTCAGTCAGGTTAAAACTGCCGGTGAGGCTGGAGAAGTCAGTTTTTTGCTCTGTATTTTCGTCGCTCTGTGCCTCATTTTTTAGTGTGGCTTTGGCATTGCGGATCATTTGCGCTATGTTCACGCCATACAAAGAACCGTCCGTCACTTCAAAACTACCTGTTGCCAGCAGGTTCTTTTTGATCTGTTCCGGCAATAAACTATGGCCTTTGCCTTCTATTGTCAGTTTTGCTGTGCCGCTTAACAAATCCATCTCAGCACCATCTATCAGCATTGGTCGCAGCGCCAGCCCGGACAGTTGTTTAGTAAAATGATAACTGGCCGGGGTTTTGCGGGCATCCAGTGTGGCTTTGGCCAGTACTTTGCCCTGGTACAGATCTGCGCTGGCGTTTTGAATTTGAACCAGCCCCGCTTTGTTGGTCAAGGCCAGTTGCAGGTTTTCGGTATGCAGACCTGCGGCTTTGAATGTCTTCACTGCCAGTTTTAAATCCAGATCAAACTGGCGCAGTGCGGATAAGTCAGGTTCGGCATTGTTTTGCTGCTCCGTTGTACTTGCCTGCGCTGCACTCTTATCAGTCAGGTAAGAGGCGGTATCCACTTCATCCAGTTGCAGATCCAGTTTAATCACAGCTTGTTTGGCGTAATTGACTGACAGCTGGCCAGAGCCTGTGATCTCATCCAGTTGTAGCTTTTTCCACTGCCACTCCAACTGTTTTTTATCCAGAACCAGTTTTAGTTCTGTCTCTAAAGAGAGTTGTTTTAGCGTTGTCCCGCTAAAGCCGGAGTCCAGACTAAAGTCTTTTAACTGCACTAAGTTATTGTTTTCACTCAGTTGCAATTGTGCCGAACCTTTGACATCCAGCTGAGTCTGGCCAGACAACAGCTCCAGCTCAAAATCCAGTGGCGCCCATTCGTTGGCTTTAAAGTCACGTAATTTCAGTGATTTCAGCCTGATACTCTGGGCTGGTTTTCCTTCATTCAGCAGATTTAACTGCAGATTGCTGAAAGATAAATCCTGCAGTTGCAGTTGTTGGCTGGCCGCAGCTCCGGTTTCAGTTTCGGCAATAGCCGTTGATTTATCGGCCGTCAGGCCATCCATACTGGAGCTGCCGTCTTTGCGGGTCACCAGATTGGCAGTGACTCCGTCTAAATGCAGCTGCTGCACCTGCACATCTTTTTTCAGTAACGGCATTAACGCCACTGTTGCCGTCAGTTCTGAGACTTCCAGCATTTGCTCTGGTGTAAACCCCTTTGGATTCGATAATTTTACGTCAGACAGAGACAGCCCAAGACCAGGGTAAATAGTCCAGCCTATATCCCCTGCGATTTGCAGCTGCCGTCCGGTTTGTTGTTTTACCTTGCTGGTGATTTCCGCTTTAAAGTCATTTAAATCAAACACCACCAGCAAATAAAAGGCAGCTACAGCGATAAAGCCTGCCAGCACCGCAAGCAGCCATTTAAACCAATTCATATCCATCTTCCTTTGGGTGAAATTACTAAAAGCGCATAAAAGCATAGCCCAGCGGCATAAACCTAAGCTGAACTTGTTGCGGCAGGAGGCAATATTGGGGACGGAAACAGAATGAAAGAGACAGAGGCAGCTTGATCTGCCTCTGTTGTTTTATCACTAAAGTAAGATCAACAGCTGCTGCAACGGATGTTTAGGTTTAACGCCTTCTAAACGTTTGACCTGACTGCGACAGGAAAAACCTGTCACCAACACCTGATCAGCCCCAGTGTTTTGCACAGGTTGTTGCCAGCTCATTTCGTACAAAGTTTTGCTGTTAGCAAAATTTTGCGCTTCATGGCCATAAGTGCCGGCCATACCACAGCAACCTACAGCCACAGCTTTGAGTTCTAACCCGGCTTTGGCATAAATCTGTTTCCATTGATTTTCTGTTGCGGGTAACGCCGTTTTTTCGGTGCAATGTGCCAATAAACTAAAACTTTGGTTGGTCTGAATAGCAGGTAAATCTTGTTTCACTAACCATTCGTGGAATAAAGCCACCTGATAATCACCACGTTCAGAGCCTAAGGTTTTGACATACTCGTCGCGGTACACCAGCACTAAAGAGGCATCTAAACCCACTAATGGTGCACCTAAAGCGGCCACCTGATTTAAAAAGTCAGAAGCTGTTTTTGCTGTTTTGGCAAATTCGCGTAAGAAGCCTTTGACGTGCTGTGGTTTACCATTGGGTAAAAATGGCAACAACACCGGTCTGAAGCCCAGTTTCTCTATCAGCTGCAGCGCGTCAGCCACCAGATCCGCCTCGTAGAAGCTGGTAAAAGGATCCTGCACCAACAGCACCAGTTTTTGTTTTTCTGACTCAGGCAAGGCTTGCAGCGCTGTTAAATCAAAGCTGTAGTTAACCCCGACTCTTTGTTTTAAGGTCGGAACCGATAATTGTGGGGTGTCGACATAACCCACTGTCTTTTTCAGCAGGCTTGCCATCCAGCCTTGCTGCAGGAAAAAATTCACCATTTTTGGCATACGGGCCAAAAGGGGCGCCGAGCGTTCAATATTTCCGACCAGATAATCTTTGGCCGGTCGTAAATAACGGCTGTGATACAGCTGAATAAAACGGGCACGAAAGGATGGCACATCCACTTTGATCGGGCACTGGCCGGCACAGGCTTTACAGGCCAGACATCCCTCCATTGCTTCCATCACTTCATGGGAGAAATCATACTGGCCCTGCTTTTTCTGCCAGCTGTTTTTGATTTTGGCCACCACACCAGACAGAGTCCGGGAATTATTCAGCAACTCTTGCTCCTGCGCCAAGACATCCACGCCCTGATTGCTCATCAGACGCAGCCATTCACGCATTAAACCTGCACGGCCTTTAGGGCTGTGTCGTCTGTCTTTGGTGACTTTGCTGGACGGACACATAGGCGAATTTTCTTCGTAGTTAAAACAAAGACCATTGCCGTTGCAGTTTAAGCTGCTGTCAAAACTCTCTTTGACCACCACCGGAATTTGCCGGTCGTAAAAGCCACGTTTAACATCATCCACACTGACCAGCTGTTCGCTGCTGTCGATAGGCGTACAAATTTTGCCGGGATTGACACGGTTAAAAGGGTCAAAAGCCGTTTTGATTTTACGCAGTTCGGTAAATAAAGCCTCGCCAAAAAATTCCGGGCCATATTCACTGCGGTAACCTTTGCCATGTTCGCCCCACATCAGGCCGCCGTATTTAGCGGTCAATTTCACCACCTGATCGGAGATCACGCGTAACTGTTTTTCCTGCTCCGGATCACACATATCCAAAGCAGGCCGCACATGCAGCACACCGGCATCGACATGACCAAACATGCCATAGGCCAAACCATGGCTATCCAATAAAGCGCGGAATTCCATAATAAAATCAGCCAGATTTTCCGGAGGAACAGCGGTGTCTTCAGTAAAAGGAATAGGTTTTTTATTGCCTTTGGCATTGCCCAACAGGCCCACCGCCTTTTTGCGCATTGCATAAATCTGGGTGATGGCGTTGTTATCATAAGTCAGCTGATAACCAATAATACCCGACTCGCCCTTTGCGACCGCCTGTTGCAGGCGCTCTTCTAACTGCTGAACCTTTTGCGCCATATCCGCTTCATCTTCAGCATTGTATTCGACCATATTCAGGCCGAGCATCGTCTTACCAGGTACATCTTCGATAAAGTCTCTGACCTGATGCCAGATGATGTCGTTACGGGCTAAATCCAACACTTTGCTGTCGACGGTTTCAACTGAAGTCGCCTGAGCTGCAACCAGAAATGGCGCATTTCTCAGCGCACTTTCAAAACTGTCGTACTTTACATTGACCAGACATTTGTATTTGGCTATAGGTGTAATGTTCAATTTAGCTTCGGTAACAAAACCCAAAGAGCCTTCAGAGCCGGTAATAACACGGGATAAATCGAACTGGCTTAAATCCTCGTTAAACACATGCTCTAAGTCATACCCCGTTAAAAAGCGGTTTAAACGCGGAAAGGTTTTTAAAATGTCTGAACGGAAATCGCGGCAACTGGAGAGCACCTGACGATAAACGCGGCCTATGCTGTCCTGACGCTCTGCCAGCTGCTCTGCCTGAGCTACCGGCATCGGATGAGTATGCAGTGGCGTACCGTCAATCAGCACAGTATCGAGGGATAACACATGATCACTGGTTTTGCCGTACACCAAAGAGCCCTGACCTGAAGCGTCTGTGTTGATCATGCCGCCTATGGTAGCGCGGTTTGAGGTCGATAAATCCGGTGAAAAGAAAAAGCCATAGGGTTTTAAAAAGGCGTTCAGTTGATCTTTAATCACACCGGCCTGTACCCGAACCCAACGTTCTTCAACATTAATTTCAATGATCTCACGCATATGGCGGGATAAATCCACCACCACAGCAGAAGTTAAAGCCTGGCCATTAGTGCCTGTGCCACCACCCCTTGGTGTAAATTTGATGGCATTAAAACTTGAGGTCTGAGCCAGAGAACAAATCAACTGCACATCAGCAGCAGATTTAGGTAATAACACAGCAGCAGGCAATTGTTGATACACAGAGTTGTCTGTGGCCACAGCTAAACGGCTGGCATAACTGACTTCAATATCGCCGGAAAAACCAGCTACTGTTAAAGCTGTGACGTAGGCCTGGACCTGGGGATCAAGTGTTTCGGTTGCAGTTAACTTCGGGATCATAAGAGGCACCAGATTTAGAACTGGGCCGAGTATACCAAAGCGCAGGATGGATGGTCAGGGCGTTAGAAAAAAATTACAGCCTTTCCAATGCCCTGCTTTGCTTACATTTGTGATGTGGCTCTCTTAGTTGTCGCTTTTACGTTCCAACACTTCGCCTTCAATCACCCGGCCAGAACCTTCAGAGGAACGGCTTTGCTGCTGTTGCTGAGCTTGTTGGAAAAAGGACTTGCCTTGTTTACGCAATTGGTGCCTTTTGTATAAAAACACTGGGATCAGTAACCAGCTCAGCATCAGAATAAAAAGTAACACACCCATTGCAAACACCAGCATGATACCAGCCACCAGCCAGAGCAGGATCCGGCTTAACAAACTGCCCTGCTGTTTCTGACGGAATAAGGCTTGCCATTGCTGGCTTTGCTGTTGAAAATTCATTTGGTTTATTCTCTTCTAAACGCCTCAATCAGGCTTAGTGAAGTAATGGGGGCAAAAAGTTCGGATCACAACACTCAAAGAGTGCAGAGCGCAGTGTTGATTTGTAAGCAGCTATTGCGGATGCAAAAGAGATGTTGTTATATCATTATACCTAATGTAGCTTATTATTTGTACATCTTGAGTATGTGCAATTCACTTACATTGGAGGAAAAAATGAAAATAACAACGTTGTTAAGTGCAGTAACCTTACTGATGGCGTCTTTTGCAGTATTTGCCGGTGGTCAGGGATCCGTTTTAGATGAAGCCTGGGATGCAATGGAAACCGACAGCGCAGTGCAAGTCGATGATAAGTGGGACTACATTCGCTTTTTACCTGTACAAAGTACGGCACGTAAATCCGTTTGTTTTGCCTTTTATCCAGGTGGTTTTGTCAGTCCTTATGCCTATGCACCTTATACCAGAGCCTTAGCCGAAGCAGGTTATATCAGCTTTATTCTGAAAGTTCCGGTTGGATTCGCCTTATTGGAAATAAATGCAGCTGATGACGCCAAAAAAGATAGCTATGCCAAAGCACACTGTTCAGCCTTTGTGGTAGGTGGACATTCTGTAGGTGGTGTGGCTGCAGTTGAATACATAGTGGATCACCCCGAAAACGGCCTGGTATTGCTGGCGTCCTATCCACAAGACACCACATCCATAGCGGCAAGCAACACTATCGTCAGCAGTATTTATGGCAGCAATGATTGCCAGACCACAGTAGAAGACATTGATAATTCGACCGATAACCTGCCTTCGGCAACCACCACTTACCTGGAAATCACCGGAGGCAACCATCCGCAGTTTGGCTGGTATACCGACAGCACCTCAGGAGAGTGTGCGGCAACCATCAGTCACGCCGATCAGGCCACGATTTTTATCAACGAAACTTTGCGGGTGCTTGGTTTATTTGAATAACAGCCTGGTGTTTGGTAAAAAAGCCCGGAGAACCGGGCTTTGTTTTACTGAAAACAGCTTTTATTGCTGACTGATCTTACAGGCATCCAATTTCCAGACTTTTTCCACATAGTCCTCAATAGAACGGTCTGAAGTAAATTTCCCCATCAAGGCCGTATTGAGAATAGCCTTTTTCGCCCAACCGGCCTGATCACGGTACCAGGCATCGATTTTTTCGTGAGCTTTGACATAGGACTGGAAATCGGCCAACACTAAGTACGGATCGCCACCTTCCAGCAAGCTGCGTTTGATGGCCGATAACTCACCAGGTTTACCCGGCGTGAAATAGTCAGTCTCCAGCCAGTCCAGGATGGCTTTGATTTCAGCATCCTGATAGTAATAATCCCAGCTATGATAGCCTTTGGCCTGCAGAGCTTTTACTTCATCTACTGTTAAACCGAAGATAGAAATATTATCCGGCCCTACTTCTTCAGCAATTTCAATGTTGGCACCGTCCAGCGTGCCTACAGTGACAGCGCCGTTTAACGCCAGTTTCATATTCCCTGTACCTGAGGCTTCTTTGCCTGCGGTAGAGATCTGCTCGGATACGTCTGCGGCCGGGATCATTTTCTCCGCCAGCGTGACACGGTAGTTTGGCATAAAGACCACTTTCAGACGGTTCTTCACCCGCTTGTCGTTGTTGATCTTCTCTGCCACTTTGTTGATGGCATAAATAATTTCTTTCGCCAGCTTGTAACCAGGAGCAGCTTTAGCACCAAACAGGAAAACGCGTGGCACCATATCGTAATCCGGGTTTTGCAGAATACGACGGTACAAAGCCAGAATATGCAACAGGTTCAGATGCTGACGTTTGTACTCATGCAAACGTTTGATTTGAATATCAAAAATGGCATGAGGGTCAATGCTGATATTGGTCAGTTTTTTCACAACTGTCGCTAAATCCGCTTTGTTTTGCTGTTTGATCGCCATAAAGGCATCCTGAATGGCAGGATCATCAGCAAAAGCGGCAAATTTACTCAGTTGTTTTAAATCCCGTGGCCACTCATCACCAATGGTTTCGTCCAGTAATTTGGCTAAACGTGGGTTACAGGCTTTTAACCAGCGACGTGGTGTAACGCCATTAGTCACATTGGTAAATTTATCCGGCCATAAGGCGACCATTTCAGGGAATAAATCTGATTTCACCAGCTCGGAGTGAATTTCGGCCACACCATTAACGCGGAACGAGCCGACCACAGACAAATGCCCCATCCGGACCATAGGTTCATGGCCTTCTTCGATAATAGATAACTTACGTTTTTTCTCGTTATCGCCTGGCCATAACACATCCACCTGCTCAACCAGGAAACGACGGTTAATTTCGTAAATGATTTCTAAATGGCGTGGTAATACTTTTTCGAACAGACGTACTGACCATTTTTCCAGTGCTTCTGGCAACAAAGTGTGGTTGGTGTACGCAAATACGTGCTGACAAATATTCCAGGCTTCATCCCAGCTCATTTCAGCACGGTCCACCAGAATACGCATCAGCTCAGGAATAGCCACAGCCGGGTGAGTATCGTTCAGTTGGATTGCCACCTGATCCGGGAATTTGCTCCAGTCATCACCATTAGCACGTTTGTAACGACGGATAATGTCTTTGAGTGAACATGAACAGAAGAAATACTGCTGAATTAAGCGTAATTCTTTACCTGCGTCTGTTTCATCGTTTGGATACAGTACTTTAGAGATAGTCTCAGCTTCGATATTCTGACGCGCCGCATCGATATAACCACCAGAGTTAAACACGTCCCAGTTAAAGAAGTCACTGGCACGGCTTTCCCACAGACGTAATACGTTGACTGAGCTGCCCTGATAACCCACCACAGGAATATCCCAGGGCACACCTTTGATAATACGGCCAGGGTGCCACACCTTTTTCATTTTACCTTGCAGGTCATAGGTGGTTTCGACGTAACCGTAGACTGAAATTTCCTGAATAGATTCAGGACGGCAAATCTCCCATGGGTTGCCATATTCACGCCAGCTATCCGGACGTTCAATTTGACGGCCATCCGAAAACTCCTGTTTAAACAAGCCATTTTCGTAATGGATACCATAACCTATAGCCGGATAATTTAAGGTCGCCATAGAGTCGATAAAACAGGCTGCTAATCGGCCCAAACCGCCGTTACCCAGCGCCATGTCTTCTTCCTGATCTTCCAGATCAGCAATATTTAAGCCAAGCTCAGCCAGCGCATCTTTTGCTGCATCATAGACACCCAAATTGTGCAGATTGTTGCTAAACAGACGACCCATTAAATATTCGAGACTGAAATAATGCACGGCACGGGTATTTTGTTGGTAGTGCGTACGCTGAGTATTGCGTAAACCATCGTACACATATTCGTTCACTGCAGCACAAGTGGCACGCCACCAGGCTTGTGGGCTGGCTTTGTTGACATCTGTGCCAAGGCTGCCGTGTAAATGTTTAATAATACTGTTTTTTAATTCTTCCGTGCTCGGAAGGTCCGCAATAGCCACTGAGGCTTTTGCTTTTGAAGTCGTTTTTTTCATTGCCAAATCCCGGTTTTTTTAGCGGTGAGCCGCTTTTTTTTATAACTGTAGTTGTAGAAAAATTACAAAAATGGCGGGCAATAGTCAAGAATTAGCAAAAATAAAGCCTGCTATCGTAATTTTATTACAACACGCTAACAGGCTGTTTCTGGTGCTTAAATTGCCTTAAACACCGCATCCACAAAGGCTTTGGCGTCCGATTCAAGTTGCATTAAATGCGTTTGATCAACAAAACTTTCTAAATAAATTTTGTAGCTGTTTTCTGTACCTGAGGGGCGTGCAGCGAACCAGCCATTTTTGGTGACGACCTTTACACCACCAATACTGGCACCATTACCTGATGCTTTTGTAAGCACTGCAAGTATGTCATCACCTGCCAGTTCTGTCTGTTTTACGCTGCTGACATCCAGATTTTTCAGCGCTGCTTTTTGCTCTGCTGAAGCTGCTGCATCCAGACGACGATACAAAGGTGAGCCAAATTCTTTGGTTAATGCCTGATACTGCTGATAAGGGTCAACACCAGTTTTTGCCAGCATTTCCGCCGCCAGTAAGCCCAGGATGAAACCATCTTTATCAGTCGACCAGACAGTGCCGTCAAAACGCAGGAAACTGGCTCCTGCACTTTCTTCGCCACCAAAAGCCACAGTGCCTTGGTACAGGCCATCAACAAACCATTTAAAGCCTACAGGAACTTCATAGACTTTGCGGCCACGACCTTCAGTCACTCTGTCAATCAAGGCGGAAGAGACCAGGGTTTTGCCTATAGCTAAGCTGGCAGACCATAAAGGTCTGTTGCTTAACAGATAGTTGATAGCCACAGCCAGATAATGATTTGGATTCATCAGGCCACCACTTCGGGTGACAATACCATGACGATCAAAATCAGGATCATTGCCTATAGCCACATCAAATTGATCTTTAAGCTGGATCAGGTTAGCCATCGCATAAGCAGAGGAGCAATCCATGCGGATTTTTCCGTCTTTATCCAAAGGCATAAAGCTAAAAGCCGGGTCAACGCGTTCATTGACCACAGTGATATTCAAACCATAGGTTTTGGCAATCACAGGCCAAAACGCAATACCTGAGCCACCTAAAGGGTCGACCCCAATTTTCACTCCGGCTTTGGCAATAGCGGCCATATCAATGACGTTCGCCAGATCATCCACATAAGGCTGCACATAATCGATGCTCACGCATAACGCAGAGGCCAGCGCTTCTTCGTAGCCTGTCTGTTTGACCCCATTTAACTGAGCAGCCAGTAAGGCGTTGGCCCGCTTTTGGATCCAATCTGTCGCATCTGTGTCGGCAGGACCACCATGAGGCGGATTGTATTTAATTCCTCCGTCTTCAGGCGGATTATGGGATGGTGTAATGATCAGGCCATCAGCCAAATCCGTGGTTCGGCCTTTGTTGTATGCCAAAATTGCATGAGAAATCACGGGTGTAGGCGTAAAACCACCGTCCTGCTGAATATGGGTAGTTACGCCATTGGCAATCAGTACCTGTAAGGCGCTGACAAAAGCAGCCTCTGATAAAGCATGGGTGTCTTTGCCCAAAAATAAAGGTCCGCTATAACCCTGTTGTTGACGATACTCTGCAACAGCCTGAACTATCGCCAGAATGTGAGGCTCGTTAAAGGATTTCAGTAAGGCCCCCCCTCTGTGGCCTGACGTGCCAAAACTGACTTGTTGACTGGCAATAGCCACATCAGGTTTCAGGCTGTAATAGGCCGCCATCAGCTGCGCTATATTAGGTAACATGGCAGCTGGTGCAGTTTGCCCAGCCAGCGGATGTAAAGACATACAGACTCCTTATAACAAATCGCGGATCCGTTCCACCTCAGCTGCGTTGTAGCCAAGCTTGGTAGCAACTTCAGTCAGCATCATTTTCTTGCGTGTGGTGTTCGAGTTGGTGATCACCCAAAAATCAGTATTTGGAATGGGTTTTGGATTGGTACTGCTGCCCGCTTCTAATAAAGACGCTTCGGATTGTCCAAAATATAATCTGTTACGGCCTTTAATTTCCAGTACCTGAGCAAAATCTCCACGATGAGCACGGGATAAAGCCGATAAAATAAACAGAAAACGTCCAACCACACTTTGTTCAGCAGACAAGTCTTGTGGGCTGATAAAATCAAAAACGGATCCGGATTTATCTGCAGAAACAGCAGAAGCAACAGCTTTTTCTGCCCCACTCTGTGCAGCTTGTACCGCCTCTTTAGGAGACTCCTCTACTGCTGTTTTCACCAGATGTTTTGCTGCAGGCACTACAGCAGCTTTCGCTTCTGTCAGGCTGACAATCAGTAAACGGCGCAGAATATCAGAGGCGCTTTCACCAATCTGTTGAGTCTGACTGGCGATAAATTGATAAAGATCGTCATCTATTTCGATGGTTTTCATGAAGTTAGTCCGCGTTTGTAAAAGTGAAGCCATTATATACCCTTCGTACTTGAAGCTGCAGCTTTGTTGACTGCGCTCTTCACCCCTGTCACATAGGACAAACTATGCTCCCGGGGTCTCAATCACTTGTCGCCTCCCTGCAACACCAATTACTTTGGGTATACAAAAAAAGTTAGTCGCTGACGCCAGCCAGCTGTTTTGATACCATGTCACTATGTAGTAAATAAGGTCGTTACATCGGAAAAAATAATGCTATTACATACCGAGATCACTGGCCAAGGTCAAGCTATTGTATTGATCCACGGCCTTTTTGGTAGTTACGAGAACCTTGGCGTTATAGCCCGTGCTTTAGCCGGACAATGGCAAGTGGTCAATCTGGACATGCGAAATCATGGCCGCTCCGCCTGGCACGATAGCATGTCCTACGCCCTGATGGCAGAGGATGTCAAAGAGACACTGGATCATTTGGGCTTAGACCAGGTGTTCTTATTAGGTCACTCCATGGGGGGCAAAATAGCCATGGAGTTTGCGCTGCGTTATCCGGACCGTGTCAATAAACTTATTCTGGCGGATATATCTCCGGTGCAAAACAGGCCGCGCCACCTTGAGATATTATCAGCATTGGATGGCATCGATCTGGACCACTTACAAAGCAGACAGCAGGCTGATCAGCAGCTGGCGCTATCTGTCCCTGAAACCGGAGTACGGCAGTTTCTGCTGAAAAGTCTGGTAAAAGAAGAAGATCAATTCCGCTGGCGCTTTAACGTCAAAGCCCTGATAGCCAATTATCAGCAGTTATTAGCGGCCCCACCAAGCAAGGGCCCCTACACAGGTCCTGTGCTTTTTATTAAAGGCGCAGAATCTGATTATTTGTTACCAGAGCATCAAAGCCTGATCCAACAATTGTTTCCACACAGCAAAGCTAAGGTCATTATGGGCACTGGACACTGGTTACACGCCGAGAAACCTGTAGCTTTTACAAAAATAGTCACCGACTTTTTATTGAGTTAACGCAATTAATTCCTAATAAAATTGTGCTATAGTGCGCGCAATTTTTTCGGGCTGTGGGTCGTTATGAATATTGAGCAGTTTGAGACCCTGGGTCTTTTTCTGGGTGTTGGCGCCCTGTATCTGTTTATTGTGATGGCCATTTGGGATGTACTTAAAAAAAGTAATGCTCCTCGTTTTGGCAAAATTTTTGTGTGGTTAGTGCTGTTTTTGTCACCTGCAGTTTTTATCGCTAAGGTGATTTTTGAGTATTTTGTCGAATAAATGAGGTGCGCGACATGGCTAAAATAGCCACAGATCGCACAACTATAGATTTGTTTGCGCATGAAAAGCGCCCCGGCCGGCCAAGGACCAATCCTTTACCACGGGAAGAACAACTGAAGCTGAATAAGCGCAACCAAATCAAACGCGATCGAAGTAAAGGTTTAAAGCGTATAGAGTGCAAAGTGTCAGAGCAGTTGTATGAACAGCTGAGTTTATCTGCGCAGCAGCAGAATATGACACGTAGCGCCTATATTGAATGGGTTTTAGAACAAGCGTTGACCAGGTAGAAGGCGAAAGTTATGGCAACTGTAGGTATATTTTTTGGTAGCGATACAGGTAACACTGAACATATCGCAAAAATGATTCAGAAAGAGCTTGGCAAACATTTGTTTGATGTGATGGATATTGCTAAAAGCACAAAAGAACAAATTGCCGGTTATGATTTGTTGCTGTTAGGTATCCCCACCTGGTATTACGGTGAGGCCCAGTGTGACTGGGATGACTTCTTCCCTGAGCTCGAACATATAGACTTCAATAACAAGTTAGTAGCGATTTTTGGCTGTGGCGATCAGGAAGATTATGCTGAATATTTCCTTGATGCTATGGGCACCCTGCGTGACATTATTGAGCCAAAAGGCGCCATTATTGTTGGCCACTGGCCAACTAAAGGCTACAACTTTGTTGCCTCCAAAGCACTGGTAGACAACGATCATTTTGTTGGTTTAGGTATAGATGAAGATCGTCAGCCAGAACTGACGGAACAACGTGTCAAACAGTGGTGTAAGCAAATTTATGACGAGCTGAGCTTAAAAGAGCTGGAAGGTTTGTGATCATTAAGGGTCAGAGTCATCGACTCTGACCCTCTAGCTACGATATTTAGGCTTTTTGCGGATATACACCTTACGTTTGACTTCGCACACCAACTCCCCTTTGCTGTCTTTGACATGCACCACAAAATCAGGAAAAAACTTTTCCCCAGCTTCGGTCTGTTGTTTGATGTGCTCAAGCTCAAGGTCGGTGAGCAAAAATTCTGCAGTTAATTTGCCACGTCCCGGCGTGATGTAGTTGATGTCAGCTTGTTTATCCCACACCATATATTCTTTGCCTAAAGCCCCCATCAGCATCAAGGGATAAATAGGATCGGTCATCGCAAACATAGAGCCACCAAACTGGCTGCTATTGATATTCCGGGTCCAGGGACGATTCTTTAGCTCCACCTTGCAGTACCTGTAATCCTGCGACAAGTCCACCACTTTAATGCCCGTGAAAAAAAATGGCGGCCACAAATTTAATAAATGCCGCATCACAGCAGGATTAAACGCCCAACGCATACATCACCTCTGGTAAGACCTGTTTGGCAGGATTCTAACGCCTTGTTTGTGCTTTGTCTGCGCTTTGCTGCTATTAATGCGCAGATTTATAGGTTGCTTCTGTCGTTAATGGCCTTATAATCATTTGAAATTCAAGAAAGAGTAGAACAGTCCATGTCCGATCATAATACCGAATTGCGTAAAGCAGGCCTCAAGGTCACCCTACCACGAGTGAAGATCCTTGATATTTTGCAAGATCCTAATCATCAGCACATCAGCGCTGAAGATGTGTATAAGATTTTGCTGGAATTAGGTGAAGATATTGGTCTGGCAACTGTATACCGTGTGCTCAACCAGTTTGATGATGCAGGCATTGTCACCCGTCATCATTTTGAAGGTGGTAAGTCGGTATTCGAATTAAGCCGTATGGATCACCACGACCATCTGGTGTGCTTAAATTGCGGTAAAGTCATTGAGTTTGAAGACGATGATATCGAACGTAAGCAACTGGAAATTTCTGAGAAAAACGGCATTAAGTTAACTCACCACAGTTTATATCTGTACGGTGAGTGCGTGGATAAAAAATCCTGCGAAGAAAACCGTAACAGCAAATAAG
>CAMLSF010000020.1 GCA_946482615.1 uncultured Chromatiaceae bacterium
TGGGGTCTCGAACACTTGTCGCCGCACTGCAACTCCAATTACTTAGAGTAAGGTACTAGTCAGTACCAAACTGGTGTGCCAGTATTGCAGCAGTGAAGCTGGCTTTTAAATAGAAGCCTCTGGGCAGGGTTTGAATAGGTTGCCCATCAGCGCCAATAGCAGCAGTTAAAGCTTTGCTATTGGCCGCTTTAGGCCGCAGTTGCAACACTTTGCCATGAGCCCCTTTGATCTGATCTATACCACCTAATACAATCAGCTCCATCAACTCTTCCCAGTCCTGTTGCAGCAAGGCTTGCTCTTGTGCATCAGGACTCCACAAAAAAGCAGTGCCTATCTGGCGTTCAGCCAAAGCAATAGAGCGTTCTGCCAGTACAGGTACAAACAAAACCTTACTGAGCTTGCGACAGACCCAGGATTCCTGCCAGCGTAAACCTGATACCTCTGTTAAAGGCGCAACACAGACATAAGTGCTTTCCAGTGGTTTGCCACATCTGTCCACAGGTAAAGTTTTTAGTTCTACGCCTAAATGCGGAAAGTCAGGTTCAGCTTTGCTGCCGCTACTGGCTCCAAGCACCAGCTCGAGTAATTGTCCAACACTGCCTTTTTCACGCAACAGATTAGCGGGCAGTTGCAACTGGCTCTGTTCAGCCAATTGGCCTAAGGTCAGGCCAGCGATCCGGCGGCAACGCTCAAGTAATTCTTCGACAGTGTGAGGGGGCTGGCTCATAAAAGCGTCATCTGGGTAGCAGTGGTTCAGGTCTTTCAAAACATTAACATTTTTTGTTTTCTTTTGCTGTTCAAAAAGCAAACAAAGCAAGTTATGCACAGTTGTAACACTGCTTAAATACCAGACTTTGTTGTCTAACTTTATGTTTTTTATCACTATTTTCTTATGTTTGATTGAGTGTTATTCCAGCGTTTATAAGTTATTCAGGAATAAAAACACCTTTATGCACAGCTTTATGTACAGAGCCTGTGTAGAAGTTCACAGTGCTTGCTAAATAGTCATGTAAATTGTGGATAACTCTGTAGAAAATACAATTTGCCGAAGTCGCGACTTTATGAAAGAATCGATGAAACAACAGCTGTAACTAAGCTAGAGGTTTTTGTGATCGACGCTGAAGGCTTTAGAGCCAACGTCGGCATTGTGATATACAACCACCAGGGACAGGTGTTTTGGGCAAGGAGATACGGTCAACATTCCTGGCAGTACCCACAGGGTGGCATTGACGACGGGGAAACCCCGGAGCAGGCCATGTACCGCGAGTTAAACGAAGAAGTTGGTTTACAGCCGCAAGACGTAGAAATTATTGCGGTAACCAAACACTGGCTAAGGTACAAGTTACCCAAGCGTTTAATCCGGCGGGACAGTAATCCGGTGTGTATAGGGCAAAAGCAAAAATGGTTTTTGCTGCGCCTGACCTGTAAGGATGAAGACGTAAATCTGTTAAAAACTTCGCATCCGGAGTTTGATGACTGGCGTTGGGTCAGTTATTGGTATCCGGTGCGTCAGGTCGTCGCCTTTAAGCGGGAAGTGTACCGCAAGGTGATGAAAGAGTTTGCCCCTATTGCATTGCCGTATCTTCGTAGAGATGGAAAAAGTGAGAAGTTAATCAGAAGGGGTTAAGAATGCTGAGCCAGTTAAGGCGCATAGTGCAGGATGTGGCGCAAGAGCCGGTACTGAATAACGCATTGGCTGGCTTAGTCTCGAACGTAAAAAATGCTCTGAAAACAGAGTGTTGTTCTGTTTATTTAGCCGACTACGAACAGCAGCATTTTATGCTGATGGCCACTGATGGCTTAAATCCTGAAGCTGTAGGTCAAATTTCTATTGGTTTCTCCGAAGGTTTAATTGGTTGGGTGGGTCAGCGGGAAGAGCCGATCAACTTAGCGCAAGCGCATTTACATCCCCGTTTTAAAGTCACCCCTGAAGTCAGTGAAGACCGGTTTTCGGCCTTTTTAGGCTGTCCTATTATTCATCACCGTAAAGTGCTGGGTGTACTCACTATACAGCAAGGGGAATCCAGGGTGTTCAGTGAAGATGAAGAGTCTTTCCTGGTCACTTTAGGAGTACAGCTGGCGTCTGTATTAGTCAACGCCGAAATGCGTCAGGCCGCCAGTCAGAATTCAAAACAACAAAAAAACACCGGTCAGCTGCAGGGGTTACCCGGCGCTCCTGGTATCGCCATAGGGGAAGGTTTTGTACTGGAGCCGTCCAGTGACTTTGATGCGATATCACTGAAAAAAGTCGACGATCCGGAAAAAGAGCTGTCGCGTTTTTACAAAGCCGTCAAAATCACCAAAGCTGAATTTAATCGTTTAGCTGAACGTATGGCCGGGCATTTGCCACCGGACGCTTTGGCTATTTTTGATGTCTACCATCAGTTGTTAGACGCAGCCAGCCTTGGCAACGAAATTGAAAAACAAATCCACGAAGGCTGGTGTGCCAAAAGCGCATTAAAACGTGTGGTGGAAAAATTTGCCCGCCAGTTTGATGATATGGACGACCCTTATTTACGGGAACGTGGTACAGATATCCGTGATTTAGGCCAAAGGGTGCTGAATCATTTACTCGATACCGAACAGCGTCATCACAAGTTACCGGAAAAAGTCGTGTTAGTGGCCGATAACGTCACTGCCACTATGCTGGCTGAAATTCCGCGGGCGCAGCTGGTTGCTATCGTGTCCCTGAAGGGGTCCGTGAACTCCCATGCCGCTATTATGGCCCGTGCTTTGGGTATTCCTGCTGTGATGGGTCTGGACGAATTGCCACTGTTCCACTGGCAAAGTCAGCGTTTAATTGTGGACGGGTATCGTGGTCAGATCTTAGTAGCCCCGGCTGATCCTATTCTGGCTGAATATCAGGCCTTGATCAGTGAAGATGCCCAGCTGAGTGCCCGTTATCAGTCTGAGATGCATTTAAATGCGCAGAGCGCCTGTGGTGCGCCTTTTAGCCTGATGGTCAATGCAGGCCTTGCCATAGAGCTGGAAAGTGCTCAGCCGTCTTATACGGATGGCATAGGTTTATACCGCACCGAATTCCCATTTATTATGCGTAACCGTTTCCCGACAGAAGCGGAGCAAATCGAACTCTACAAAAAAGTGCTGGCGTCACACCCGACCAAAGCCGTGGTGATGCGTACACTGGATGTCGGCGGTGATAAAGCGCTGCCGTATTTCAGCATTACTGAAGAAAACCCCTTTTTAGGCTGGCGCGGTATTCGGTTAACTTTGGATCACCCGGAAATTTTCCTGGTTCAAATCCGCGCTATGCTCAAAGCCAATATAGGCCAGGGCAATTTACATATTCTGCTGCCGATGATTTCGGATTTAGCAGAAGTGGATGAATCGCTGCGGTTAATTAAACAAGCAACTTTTGAACTGACAGACGAATTAGCCGGCACTGAAGTGCAGTTGCCTAAAGCCAAAGTCGGCGTGATGATTGAAGTGCCATCCATTATGTATCAGTTGCCTGAACTGGCGCGGAAAATTGATTTCTGCTCTGTAGGGACCAACGATTTAACCCAGTATTTATTGGCGGTTGACCGCAACAACCCAAGAGTAGCAGGCTTGTATGATGCGATGCATCCTGCTGTGTTGCGTGCTTTGCACCAGATGTCATTGCAGGCCCAGGGCTTGCAATTGCCGATGAGTATTTGTGGCGAGCTGGCTGGTGAACCTGCGGGCGTGCTGATTTTAGCGGCTATGGGTTATGACAAATTCAGTATGAACAGCAGCAATCTGGCCAAAATTAAATGGTTACTGCGCAGAGTTCATTTGTCTGAGCTGCAACTGCTGCTGCCGGAAATTCTGGCCTGTCAGTCACCTAAACAAGTTCGTCTGCAGGTACAACGTTTCCTCGATCAAAAACAGCTGTTGAACCAATTACGTGCTTAACAGGACCAAGGGCTGTTACAATGTTTGACCCTATCAAGCTGTGTGCATCCGTCCGGTTGCCCAACTGATGTATTGATTAGAACAGGACTTTCATAGTGGATTCTTATTTTTTATTCCCGCAAATTGACCCGGTAATTTTTAGCATAGGCCCTGTCGCAGTGCGCTGGTATGGCCTGATGTACGTCATTGCGTTTTTGCTGGCCAACTGGCTGGCGAACCGGCAAGCCGATAAACCCGGTTCTGGCTGGACCCGTGATCAGGTCAGTGACTTGCTGTTTCTGGGTTTTTTAGGTGTCATTGTCGGTGGCCGTGTCGGTTATGTGCTGTTTTACAGTTTCAGTAATTTTATCGCCGATCCGCTGTATTTATTCCGCACCTGGGAAGGCGGCATGTCTTTCCATGGTGGGGTCTTGGGCGTAATGACAGCTATGGCCTGGTTTGCCTGGCGCAATAAGAAAAGTTATCTGGAACTGGGCGATTTTGTCGTACCGCTGCTGCCTTTAGGTTTAGCTTTTGGTCGTTTAGGCAACTTTATCAACGGTGAGTTATGGGGCCGCACTACAGACGTGCCATGGGCCGTGTTATTCCCTAACGCCGGTATGTTGCCACGGCATCCGTCTCAGCTGTATGAGCTGCTGGGCGAAGGCATCATTCTGTTTATTCTGCTGCAATGGTACAAAGGCAAAAATCCGCCTGCAGGTAATGTCGCAGGTTTATTCCTGCTGGGTTATGGCACTGCACGTTTTATTATCGAATTTTTCCGTGAACCGGATGCGCATTTAGGTTTATTGTCTCTGGGCATGTCGATGGGGCAGTGGCTCTGTATTCCAATGATAGTTGCAGGCTCAGGGCTGATGATTTGGGGCTACGCTCGTGAAAAGAATAGCCGTAAAAACTCTGTGCAGAATGAGAGCAAAGCATGAAGCAGTATTTAGACTTAATGCGCCATGTACTGGAACATGGCCACAAAAAATCGGATCGCACAGGCACTGGTACTATCAGCGTGTTTGGTTATCAGATGAGGTTTGACTTAAGTCAGGGTTTCCCGCTGGTGACCACCAAAAAATGTCACTTGCGGTCCATTATTCATGAGCTGCTGTGGTTTCTCAAAGGCGACACCAATATTCAGTATCTGACCGACAATAAAGTAACGATTTGGGATGAATGGGCGACAGAGCAGGGCGATTTAGGCCCTGTTTATGGTGCGCAGTGGCGCAGCTGGCAAACTCCGGATGGCCGTGTCATTGACCAAGTCAGTCAGCTTATTCACGACATAAAAACCAACCCGGACTCGCGTCGTTTAATTGTCAGTGGCTGGAATCCAGCTGTATTACCTGATACTAAATTCAGTCCAAAAGATAACGCAGCTATGGGAAAACAGGCGTTGCCACCTTGCCATACTTTGTTTCAGTTTTATGTGCATGATGGCAAATTATCCTGCCAGCTGTATCAGCGCAGTGCGGACATTTTCCTGGGAGTTCCTTTTAATATCGCAAGTTATGCACTCCTGACCATGATGGTGGCGCAGGTCTGTGACTTAACCCCCGGTGACTTTGTTCATACCTTTGGTGATGCACATTTGTATAGCAACCATATGGACCAGGTGAAGGAGCAGTTAAGCCGCACGCCCCACCCATTACCACAAATGCAGCTGAATCCTGCGGTGAAGGACATTTTTGGTTTTACTATTGACGATTTTCAGCTGATTAATTACGTGGCACATCCGGCCATCAAAGCGCCTATCGCCATCTAAAACCGAAACTGGGCGCAGATCACAGGGTGGGCTGCGTCCAATTTGATGTAAAAACCGTCAAAATGATCTGGCACCAATTTTGCTGTATATCAGGCAGAGATAAACAAGCGACAGCTACACCGGGGGCCAGAGTGCGGATAGTCGGGTTAGTCATTACAGTTCTGCTGTTATGCAGCTGCAGCTTTTTGCCGCAAGGGCAAGAAGTTGCCGAGTCAGCAGAGATATCGCAGGCAGAGCAGCATCCACCTTTGTTGTATTACACCGAGCGTTTGGCGGATCAACTTTTTTACAAATTGCAGCCGTTGGAATCCGGAGCCATTGCTGTCACTACTTTTGCTGACGTGCAACTGATGGCACCGGATACCAGTCGCCATGCCAGCTACAATGCCTCTTTGCAGCTGCAGGAGAGTATGCAGACTGTCGCTACGCAATTAGGGTATCAGGTCAGTGAAATCCGCTTAAACGACGCTGTGCTGGTGCATTCAGGCTTTGAGAACTCGTTAGGCCGTGATGTAACTCAGTTAGCTCAGAATCAACAGGCTCGTTATGTGATTACAGGAACCCTGACTGAAGGGGAAGTGCATATCACAGTCAATGCCAAATTAATTGACCTGAAAAGCCAGCGAGTGCTTGCCGCTGCTTCCAGCGTTATTCCTGTAGCAGTGTTATGGCCCAACGAGCAGTTGCAATTGCGCCATAATAAGTTGTATCGCAATTCGGAGTCTTAGTTTATGACTACATTTCGCCAGCTTATTGTTGTATGCGGTATCACGTCCGTAGTTTCTGTCTCTGGTTGTACACCTTTGATTGATACAGACGCTGAGGGCAAGCCTGTTGTGCCGGCCAACAAAGTAGAACTGCAACAAGGCCGGGTGACTTACCAAAAGAATGATCCTCAGGCTTATCCTGATCATTTGTATGTCAGTCAATACGACAGTGCGACAGCACAAAACGCCCGTATGGCAGGGATGAATCCAACCAGCTATAAACCTGAGCCTGCAGTGACAGTGAATCACTACGTCCAAAGCATGATGCATGACTTAGCCGCTAATCTTGAAGTGTTAAGCACCACTTTTAGCCTTGGAGTGACCAGTTTTGTCTATTTGGATGGCGACTATCAGCAAGGCGATTTATTAGGCAATCAGCTGTCCGAAGCTTTTATGCACGAAGCGACTCAGTTTGGTATAGCAGTGACAGATTTTAAAACCACAGACTATATCCGGGTTACGCCAACAGGTGATTTTACCTTCAGCCGCGACTTCCTGGAACTGACACAACAATACCCCATCAGTGTGGTGTTAGGCGGAACTTTAGTACGCCATCAGAGTGGAGTATTGGTCAATGCACGAATGATCAATGTCAATGATAAAAAGGTGTTGGCTACGGCTCAGACCTTTATTCCACAAAACGTGGTTCAGGCCTTAAAAGCGACACAGAGTGCACCTTTGTTGCAGTTAAAAGCTGCAGGAACTCCTTAACAGGCGAATGGAATTCTTTATGAACTCACTGAACTTTCGTATAACACCGACCTCTGCCATGACATTGCTGATCGCCACTGTCCTGGGGTTGTCAGGTTGTGCCAGTCCGGCAAACCAAGATGGGAATGCGACCAGCCAGCCTGTTGCTGCACAGACGAATCAGATTGCTGATGATAATACTGCCACAGTGAACTCATCGACTGAACTTTGCCGATGTGAATCCAGTTCGTCCTCTGAATCCCAGCAAACCCAAAGCGCGACCACACAAAACAGAGATACTGAATGGTTTGGTTTAACTCAACCTTATCAGGAGGCTGAGCCAGCTATGGGTATTGAGCAAAGCTCGCAACTGGACAGTGCCGCAGTCAACAATGGTCAGCCTATTCCGGGTTTAGCGATAAAACAAATGAGTCGCAGAACATTGCCGTCTGAATTAGCCGATGCCGGAGCTGAGCCGCAGCTGTATCATGCAGCCCCTATTTTCCACCAAAGCCGCAAATCCCTGAGTGATTATGTGGCTCAACTGGCATTTAAGCTGGCAGGAAACCAACAATTACAAGGAGTCAAAGTAGGGGTCGCAAGTTTTGTGCTTTTTGATTCCCAGCTTGAACAAACCAGTGCTATAGGGAATCAGTTGGCTGAAGAGTTAAGTACTGTATTGCCGGGTTATGGAGCTGCTGTGATTGAATACAAGCTCACTAAACATATTACTGTAGGACCAACGGGCGATTTATCCTTATCCCGCAGCACGTCAAAGCTCAGAAGTCCCCAGGGCATGGATTATGTGCTGACTGGTACTATGACGCCAACACGCCGTGGCTTACAAATTACCAGCAGAGTGGTTTCCACCAGAGATAATGTGGTGATCAGCTCTGCCAGCACCTTAATACCAGCTTTGGTTTTACAACAACTCTAAGTCCGGTTTGATTTTACAAAAGTGAAACAGAATACTGGCAGGAGAATGGCCGCCCCAACAGGAATCGAACCTGTAACTGCCCCTTAGGAGGGGGCCGTTATATCCATTTAACTATGGGGCGGACTGGCCGAAGGCACTAAACTAGCACAGCTGGCGAATCCTGTGAACTCCAGTTGAATCAACAGGTTCTTTATTGAACAATTCGCGGGGCCTGAGCTTTGTCAGGGTTGCTCTTTGTCATTGATCAAGGTCGCGGCGTCTCCCACCTGGACATTGGCTAATAAATCCATATTGATGCTCTCAGCCCAGGCATTTTTGTGGTTCAGCTCGGTGATTTTTACTTTCAACTCACTGACTGTTAGTTGATCCTGCAACTGGCCAAAACTGTCTTTATGCTGGCGGCGGAATAAAATGGTCAGTTCATCCCCCATTTTTAAACCTTGTTTACTGCCCAGGTTCAGCAGCACTTTGTGTTGTTGCACCAGGGTAATATCCGCCAGTATAGTTTCGCAGCGCAATGCTTCTTCCACATCCTGAGCTGCGGCATTTAATACCCGTTCTATAGATTTACCATAGTCAGTCTGCCAGAAACGCTGGGTTTTTGGGCTGATCACTGTAGTACTGTTAAAACCCCAAACCGCAGAAGTCTGGTACTTTTGGCTAAACAGTACTTTTTGCTCCTGAATATCTGTTAATTCCAGTTCCAGCTGATAAAAACGTTCCCTGTCCTGATCGGACCAAAACGACCAGTTGGTACCGACACGCTCTCCCAGCGAGACATCATCAAGACTGGCTTTGAGCAAATAACGACCACCATAATTGCGCTGTAAGGCACTACGGTCGGCATAACTCAGCTCTGGTTGCCGGATGGATTGAGGCAGTAACTTGATCAGACTGGACCCTGAGGATTCTTCCAGTTTTTGAATAAACAAACTGGTGCTGGCTTCATCCAGTTCATACAGTTGTCCTACTATGGCCTGTTCCCTGTTTTCGATAAAAAAAGGACTGATCAACAGCTCCTTTTTTAATTGCAGATTGGCACATTGGTTTTGATCCGGATAAATATCAGCTCTGATGGTCACGTTGATATAACCATTTTCTTCAGTTTCAGAGACGATTTGAACATTATGTACTTCGCCCTGAGTTTGTAAAAACATCGATTCCTGAGTCAATAAACCGTCGGTGACCTGTTGTACTGTACGAATTGAAGCGCCTGAATACAGCAGCGCTTTACGCACCGCATCCTCAGTGGCGGCAGCTCTGGCGGACGCCGTATCGCCGGCTCGCAGCACGGCCTGGCCTGTAGCTTCATACCAGTCCGCATTGGCATAGCCTGAAAGCAGTGGCAAAGCCAGCAGTGATATGCGAAACGCAGTTAGACGCATGACAAACCCTCAATAACATGACTAAAAGCACAGTAGCAAAAGCTATGCCTGAATTTGGATCATTTTGCAGAAACAGGCAAATTTTAGAACAGGCACGGATTGTGCATCATTTCTGGCAATGAATTTATGCAGAAATGGGCAGAGGCACGCCATCATGAACAAACTGACAATCAGCGCCTTGTTGCTGACCTTATTACCGGGCTGCAGTCTGGTCGCGGATCGCCACGTGGAGTGGGAAACTGTGGAACCCCAGCGTTTTCCTATATTAAAAGCTGTAGGCTATGCACCACTGAGCCAACAACCAGGCGCCAGTGAACAGGAACGCATGCTGATGGCGATGAAAGCATCCAAACTGGAGGCGTACAGAGAACTTGCAGAGCAGGTCTATGGCCAAAGAATTGACGCTAAAGCCAATATGCAACAAATGATGGTTGGCAACGATCAATTAAGCTCATCAGTGAGTGGCATTATTCGTGGTGCCCGCGTAGTGAAAACTTATCCTGTAGGTGATGTATATGCGACAGAGTTGGAGCTGGATTTTAAGCAAGTCTATGATTTGTATTTAAATAGCCAACCAGCCCGTCGTATCAAGAATGTGAAGTACTACTGATTGCATAAACCTGAAACCCAAAAAAACCGTCATTAGACGGTTTTTTTAATTGAATAAACAGCTCAGGCTTTAATACCTGGCCCTTTATCGACCTGGGCTGTCTTGCCTTTATTGGTGTAGGTTAAACCAGCACGGCCACGGCTTTGCAGCAGTTCAGTTTTAAAGCGTTCAATCACCAACTGGCTTTGCTCTACACTTTGGCTGTTGACCTGATTCTGGAATTTACACTGGGCCAGCTTATCTTCAAGACGTTGCAACTGCTCTTTAAACCAGTCCTGTTCTTTGACATCCCTAAGCTCTGGCGAGGCTGTTAATTGCTCGTCTGTTGCCTGAACTAAATCAAGGATCCGGATTTTTTCATCTGTGTTGCTTTTTAATGCTTCAATATCCCGGGTCCGGATGGCGTCCAGCTCCTTATGAAGCAACAAAAGCAGCACATCCAGGTGCTGCTCTTGTTCATTTAACAAGGTGAGGATAGATGAGTGGGCGTTACTCATTTTTTACCAAAAAACTCGCCTTCAAACTGGACAATACGACGCGCCAGTTGTTCTACGTTCACTTTGTATTTGCCTTCAGAAATCTCTTGTTTGATCTTATCCACTTTCTCTTGATCAATACCTGAGCTTGCTTTGGCTTTTTCCTGAGCCTTGCTGAACTGCTGAGCCTGGGATGTCAGCGAGACTGAATCCTGTTTTTGTGCAGCTGCACCTGTAGTGCTTTGCTGCTGAACGGCCTGTTGTTGTACAACCTGCTGTTTTTGAATGTTTTGTTGCTCGGCCTTGTCCGCTTTCACTTGTTGAGTGACGGGCAGGCCAGTGTTTACATTAATCGCCATTTTTCTATCCTCTGCATCCGGTTTCGGATCCCTTACTTTGTATAACGGCATCGACTGATAAAACTTTAGGCATTATTTAAAATTTTATTGCGACTTTTTTCACTGCTACCACTTCAGCTACAACGATTCGGTTGGATTGCCTGTTGCTGACCCGGATCTGGTCACCCAAAATGCCATCCATTTGCGCTATACCTGCAGTTCGTACTTCAAGGCCGTTATTCAATCCACTAATTGTAACTATATCGCCTTTACATACAAGACAAAGATCCTGCAATGTCACAACTTGTCCTGCCGACAAGCTTCTTTTTACTCTGGCTCCTAGTACTGAAGCCGGATTTTGAACTAAAGAACCACGGGCCAGACGCAGATCCGCTTGCCCTATAGTTAACATATCGGCGGTGATCAGCGAACCTAAAGTGACATTTCGCAGGCTAAGCACAGCTTGGGTTTGTTGAGAAAAACGGGCTGATACAAAAAGCTGCCATGGCTGTGGACTCTGACAGCGAATATGTATTGTAGCCTGATTGTTGACTGGCCCGGCAAAACTAAACTGCAAAGGTTGATCACATTCTTTATTGGGCAACCGGGAATCTAATGCGGAAATCTGACTTTGAGTACCATCCGGTACTTCTTTTTGCCGTTTTAACCAGTCTGAGGTGGCAGCTGTTAACTGAGCTGGGCTGAAACTTGCCGCCTGCAGCGAAAATAGGGTGCAAAAAGTGCTGACTGCAAAAGCATAGAGCAGCGGGTATTTCAAAAATTTATCGTACATTTTCATATGGTTTCAGCTATGCTTTATCGGCGAAGGGTTATAACATACTTAAGTATGTCAATTTTCAGTCATTTTTCATCCTAGAGTGGCCTAAGCAAGAATCGTTCCCGATTTTTCAGGTTCACCAGTTCATTTAAGCAAGGGAGTCTTCTATGGCGGGTATTCTGGATTCAGTCAATCAGCGCACTCAGTTAGTGGGGCAGAACAGACTGGAACTTTTATTATTCCGCTTGCAGGGTCGTCAACGTTTTGGCATCAACGTATTTAAAGTGCGTGAAGTGCTGCAATGTCCGCCTTTAACTGCCATTCCAAAACGCAATAAGTATGTCAGAGGCATAGCCCATATTCGTGGACAAACCATTTCAGTCATTGATTTAAGTCTGGCTACAGGTGGCCGTGCAATAGAAAATACTAAAGACTGCTTTATTATCATTGCTGAATACAACCGCTCTGTGCAGGGTTTTTTAGTGCAGTCGGTTGAACGTATTATCAATATTAACTGGGCTTCTATTATGCCACCGCCAAAAGGTACGGGCGGTAAACAGAGTTATCTGACAGCTATTACTGAAATAGACAAAGAGCTGGTTGAGATTATTGATGTTGAAAAAATTCTGGAAGAAATTTCTCCGTCACCTACGACCATCAGCAGTGCTGTAGCTACCTCTACGATCAGCGAGGATTTAGGAGACAGGCTTATTCTGATCGCGGATGATTCTGCGGTTGCCCGTAATCAGGTAAAACGCGCACTTGAGGGGTTGGGTGTGCAGATGCATCTGGTCAATAATGGCCGTGAGGCGTTAAATTATTTGCAGGAAACTGCCGCTGCTTGTCAAGATTCAGTCACGGACAAAGTGGGTTTACTGATTTCTGATATCGAAATGCCGGAGATGGATGGTTACACCCTGACGGCTGAAATTCGCCTGGATCCAAAGCTAAAGCCGTTGCATGTCATTTTACATACCTCACTGAGCGGCGTATTTAACCAGCAGATGGTACAGAAAGTGGGGGCAGATGATTTTATTGCGAAATTTAACCCGGATGAATTAGCCGAATCCGTGCGCAAATGGTTGCATACTGATTAGAGGTTTTATGTTAGTGGCAAACAAAGAGCTGCAGGAAAGTGAGTATCGACTGTTTCGGGATTTCCTCGAACAACAGTGTGGTATTGTGCTGGGTGACAATAAACAATATCTGGTCAAAAGTCGTCTGGCACCCTTGATGCAGCGTTTTGGTCTGTCGTCACTGTCTGAATTATTAAACAAAACCTTAAGCCCGTTCGAGCGGCAATTGCGTTCCGCTGTTATCGATGCCATGACCACCAACGAAACCTTATGGTTTCGGGATAACTACCCTTATGAGCTTTTAAAAAAGCAAATTTTGCCTGAGTTTGAAAAAGATCATAAAACCGTCAAGATTTGGTCGGCGGCCAGTTCTTCAGGTCAGGAGCCTTACTCAATAGCCATGACGGGGCTGGAGTACCAGCAAAGCCGGCCTTCAGCTTTTCCTTTGGGCTTACAAATTTTAGGCACTGATATATCCAATGCGATGCTGGAACATTGCCAGCGTGCTGAGTATGACGGTTTAGCTTTATCAAGAGGCTTATCACCGGAGCGGCGGAGTAAATTTTTTGACGATTCCGGAAACGGCATGATGCGGCTAAAAGATGCCGTGCGAAAAAATGTTTCTTTCCGTCATCTGAACCTGCTGGATAGCTATACCTTGTTGGGAAAGTTCGACATTATTTTCTGCCGTAATGTGCTGATTTATTTCTCTCCTGAAGTAAAAATGAAAATAATTAAACAGTTCTCGCAGGCCCTGAACCCTCGTGGTTACTTGTTTCTCGGCGCTTCAGAGTCCCTTTCCAGTCTGAACAACGACTTTGATATGGTGCGTTGTAATCCAGGCATAGTGTACCGCAAAAAAGTCTGATCAAAAATTCTGGCCTGAGTTTTGCTTAGTATTTGCCATCTCTGAAAAACAGGATGGCAATAATGGCAATCAGCTTTGATAAAGCATTTGGGCTTCACCCGGATGCACTACTGATCCGTGATAAACGCTCTCAAGTCCTGGCTGAAAATATCGCAAATGCTGATACTCCAGGCTACAAGGCAAAAGACATGGATTTTCAAACCGCTTTAGCAGGTGCTCAGTCGCGCCAGTCAGGCTCGATGGGGCGCACTGATCCCAGGCATTTTGAAATATCTACAGCCCGCCATGCTGATTCTCAATACCGTATTCCTAATCAACCTGATACAGGGGATGGCAACACTGTGGATATCCATGAAGAGCGGAATGCCTTTACCCGCAACAGCATGGAGTATCAAACAACGCTGAATTTCCTGAACAGTCGCATAAGCGGCCTGAAAAAAGCCATTGGCGGAGGTACTCAATAATGAGCCTGTATAACGTTTTTGATATTGCCGGTAGTGGCATGTCAGCGCAACAAGTACGGTTAAACACAACCGCAAGCAACATGGCGAATGCCAATAGCATCAGCAGTAGTATCGATCAAACCTACAGAGCCCGCCATCCTGTGTTTGCCACAGCGCTGGAACAAGCTCAGCAGGGCCAGGAAGGGGCAAAGGTGCAGGTTTTAGGTATTGTTGAATCGGACGCACCGCTGAATATTGAATATGCTCCTCATCATCCGTTGTCGGACGAAAAAGGCTACATCTACAAACCAAACGTCAACATTATGGAAGAAATGGCCAATATGATTTCCGCCTCACGTTCTTACGAGACCAATGTGCAGGTGGCTGATGCAGCTAAACAAATGGTCAGCCGCACGCTGATGCTGGGTCAAAGGTAAAGGGGTAGGGTATGAGTAATGTAAGTAATGAAGGCAGTGCCTTAGATGGTTTGTATTGGGGCGATAAAACCACTACAACGGAAAATAACAACAATGGCGCCTTAACTCAATCTGACTTCTTTGCGTTGTTAACACAGCAGCTGGCCTATCAGGATCCGACTAAGCCAGTTGAAAACGATCAGATGATAGCCCAGATGACCAGTTTCACTATGGCCGACGGCATATCTCAGTTAAATACCAACTTCAAAGATTTTGCCACCACCATGAATTCCAGCCAGGCACTGCAGGCGTCTTCTCTGGTAGGGCAGTATGTATTGGTGAAATCTGACGATATGGTATTTGACGGCGAAAATGCTGTGGTTGCCAGCGCTAATTTCCCTGAAGACGCCACAAATATCAAAGTACAGGTTAAAAATGCCGACGGTGTTGTAGTTCGTTCCGTGACTATAGACAAAGCCGATGCAGGGCGTTTGCAACTGCCATGGGATGGCACTACTGATACTCAGGCGTTGAACGAAGACGGTACTCCAAAAGTGGACAAAGACGGTAATCCAGTGATGGAGGTTGCACCTAAAGGTGCTTACACCATTTCAGTCGAAGCCAGTATAGCGGGTAAAAATGAGGCGATAGTCACGTCCGTCTACGCCCCTGTGACCAGTATTACTTTAGGCAACGGCACTACCCAGGGCCTGTTGTTAAATGTCTATGGCCAAGGCCAGAAAAAATTATCTGATATTGAAGAAATTGCAACCTAATCAATGAATTGAGGTGATTTATGAGTTTTAATATAGCGTTAAGTGGCCTGGCCGCGGCTCAAAAGGATATTGATACCACTGCGAATAACATCGCCAACGTTAATACCACGGGCTTTAAAGAATCACGGGCTGAATTTGCGGATGTGTATGCGGCTTCAGTATTCAGTTCAAACAAAACTAAAGTAGGTGACGGTGTTACGACGTCGAAAGTGGCCCAGCAGTTTTCTCAGGGCTCGTTAAAATTTACCAATAACTCACTGGATTTAGCTATTACCGGTGACGGTTTTTTTGCGGTCGCGCCTGAGATTGGTAACCGTGATTATTCCTACACCAGAGCTGGTGCCTTTAAGCTGGATAAAAACAATTTTATCTCTGATAACAACGGCGGCTTTTTACAAGGTTTCCCGGTGAATCCGGCCACAGGTGAAACCACCTCTGTTAGTTTAAGTACGACTTCACCTATCCAGATCCCGAATACAGCAGGTGCACCTCGAGCCACACAAAACGTGTTTCTGACGATGAACCTGGACTCGCGTCAGCAACCCAAAGCTGTGCCACTGCCAGCCTTTGATGCGACCAACTCAGCTACCTATAACAACCAGACGTCCACTACTGTGTATGACAGTTTGGGTGAGCCTCATATTTTATCTATCTATTTCCGCCGTACTGATCCAGTAACTGATAATGACTGGGAAGTGTATGCAGTGCTGGATGATAATACCGGCACACCTTTTACGTTGCCTGCCGCCACTCCTGTACTGGATTTCGACTTAAACGGTAATCCTACGACCACTCCTATGCCTTCATTGGTGATGCCTAAAGCTACATTAGATGGTTTATTGGCGAACGGCGCACAGTTTACTACTGACGTTTCGATCAATTTTACTGATCCGGCAGGAACAAAAAATCCAACTCAGTACTCCTCTAAGTTTGAGTTAGGCAGCCTGGATGGTGATGGTACTACTGTAGGTCGTTTAACCAGCGTAGATATTGATGCTTCAGGTAAAGTAATGGCGTCCTACTCCAACGGCGACCAAACCTATTTGGCTCAGGTTGCTATGGTGAAATTTGCCAATCCACAAGGTTTAACTCAGTCTGGCAACACCTCATGGCGTCAAAGTTTGATGTCGGGTGAGGCTTTGGCGGGTGAAGCGAACTCAGGTACTTTTGGTGCTATTAACTCTTCGGCACTGGAAACCTCCAACGTTAACCTGACGAATGAACTGGTCGACTTAATAGCGGCCCAGCGTAACTTCCAGGCCAACTCCAGAGCGCTTGAAGTGAACAGTACATTACAAAATACAGTATTACAGATCCGATAGTCAGCTTCTGAATAAGCCCAAAGTTGGTTTACTTTGGGCTTTTTTCCATCTGATGATTTATAGCTGTTCTGCATGGCGCAGGCAGCCTGCAGTCTGAGAGGCATACCGTGGGGGCAGTGACACTCAAAACTATTTCTTTGTTGGCTCTGTTTGGCACATTCACCAGCCTTGCCGGAGAGCAAGAGCTGTTAGTGACAACTGATTTTGTGCTCAAAGCGGGGGCATCAGAAAGCCGTACTTTGACTATTCATAAACCTGCATCTATGGATCAATTAGTTATGGTGGGTTTTAATCCGGTTAAAGCCTTGTCGATAGACTGCGTATTGCGACTCTACACTCCATCAGGGGTATTGGTGGGGACCTACAACTGCGCTGAACGCCAAAGTTATCAGCTGAAACAACCATTGTCCGCTACAACTCAGTTTAAAGCTCAGATTGAAGTCTCTAATCATAACTTTACCGAAGCACTTACCTCGTTCTCTGTGATCAACAGATTCAAATTTGTCACAGCAGAGCATTAATCCAAAATAAGATGCCCTGTTGTGGATGAATAACTACTGAATCTATTTTTTCTTTTAAATTCAATTCTATAGTTCCTGTATTTTCCTTTTGAGAACTCACCGTTACTTTCTTGGCATCAGTCTTGCTTTGCTTACCTTATCTCAAGTGGAGGCCAGACTATGGACCATTTACTTTATATCGCGATGAGCGGTGCCAAAGAGAATATGAATGGCATCAGTATCAAAGCGAATAACCTTGCAAACAGCACTACAACAGGCTTTAAGGCTGATTTAGAGCAAGCCCGGGCTATGCAGGCTTTTGGTGAGGGTTTGCCTACCCGGGTGTTTTCCCTGACAGAACGACCAGGTCAAAATTTTGACGATGGCTCTTTTATTATCACTGAGCGTGAACTGGATGTCGCAGTGCAGGGAAAAGGCTGGTTGTCTGTACAAGACGCTGAAGGTAACGAAGCTTACACCAGAGCGGGTAATTTGCAATTGAGCCCAACAGGAGTGCTGCAAACGGCTTCAGGCTTAAATGTGATAGGTGAAGATGGTCCGATACAGCTGCCTTTACCTATAGCAAAAATGGAAATAGGTGGTGACGGTACCATCAGTATCCGGCCTCAGGGGGCGCCCGCCAACGTGATGCAACAAGTGGGACGGCTGAAACTGGTCAAGCCTGAATTTGAGGATATTGAAAAAGGCACGGACGGTTTATTCCGGCGCAAAGACGGTGAAGTCGCAGAATTAGATGCAACGGTCAGAGTACTGAGCGGTGCAGTCGAAGGCAGTAATGTCAATGCAGTGGGTGAAATGACCCAGATGATCAGTTTACAACGTCAGTTTGAAGTTCAGGTCAAAATGATGAAAACCGCCGAAGAGATTGATCGGCAACACAACCAAATTATGAGAGTAATCTAAGGCTTAAGCCTGGGAGGTTAGCATGCATCCAGCTTTATGGATCAGTAAAACCGGTTTGGACGCGAAGCAGCGTGATATTTCGGTGATTTCTAATAACCTGGCCAACGCCAGCACTGTAGGTTTTAAGAAAAGCCGCGCGATATTTGAGGACTTGTTGTATCAGAATATTAATCAGCCAGGCGGACGTTCCTCCCAGAACTCAGAGCTGCCAAACGGTTTGATGTTAGGTGCTGGTACCAAAGTAGTCGCGACCCAAAAAAGCTTTACTCAGGGCAATATGATCACCACTGAAGGCAGTTTGGATGTGATGATTCAGGGCCATGGTTTTTTTGAAGTGTTGATGCCGGATGGCACCACCTCCTACAGCCGCAACGGCCAGTTTACTACGGACAGTGAAGGCAACCTGGTGACTTCAGGCGCTGGTTATCAGATTCAACCGAATATAGTGATCCCTGAGGATGCCCAAAGCATCACTATCTCTCAGGATGGTGAAGTATCTGTTCGTTTACCAGGTCAGGTAGATCAGGCCGTTGTCGGACAACTGACCGTCACTAACTTTGTCAATCCGGCAGGTTTAGAACCTGTGGGTCAGAACTTATTTACTGCAACCGCGGCCAGTGGCGATCCGGTGCAGGGGATTCCGGGGTTGGAGGGGCGCGGCATTTTAGTTCAGGGTGCTTTGGAAACCTCAAACGTCAATGTGACGGAAGAGCTGGTCAGTCTGATTGAAAGTCAGCGTGTATATGAAATGAACTCCAAAGTGATCTCAACTGTTGATCAGATGCTGGGTACTGCTATTCAGCAGCTGTAGGAGTAAGTGGATGAACAAGTTAATGCTGTTGGTATTGACACTACAACTTTGTGTGGGTTGTGCCGGTGGTTTCAATGAGCCAGTGCCGGATGATCCAAACTTTGCACCTCTGCCGCCTGAGCCACAAGCCATTCCGCTATCAAACAATGGTTCTTTGTTTGCTCAGGGCTTGTCGAATGGTTTGTATTCGGATAACAAAGCCCGTCGGGCGGGCGATATTATTACCGTGGTACTGAAAGAAAATACTCAGGCAACCAAAAAAGCGAAAACTGAGTTCGGTAAAGACAGCTCAGCCAGTTTTGATCCTATGGTGGGGTTAGGTGGCCGTGATGTCAGTGTGCTGGGAAATACTCTGCAATTTGGTGCCAATTCAACGTCAGACTTTAAAGGGGACTCCAAAGCGGATCAGAGTAATAGTTTAGTCGGCGATATTTCTGTCAATGTATTGCGTGTGATGGCCAACGGCAATCTGGTGATCCGGGGCGAAAAATGGTTAACGCTGAATACGGGCAAAGAGTTTATCCGTTTAACTGGGGTGATTCGGGCTGAGGATATCGATTCGAGGAACACAGTGGAATCGACCAAAATTGCCAATGCCCGCATTGAATACAGCGGTACAGGTGCAACTCATGGTGGTCAGGGGCCAGGTTGGCTAACCCGATTCTTTAATGGCGTGTTGTGGCCGTTTTAATGCAGGTGAAATGATGAAACTAATCCAAAGCCTTTTTTTAGTCGTGCTGTCCGGCGCTTTGTGTTTCCCGGCTTCAGCCGCCCGTATTAAAGATTTAACCAGTGTGCAGGGGGTTCGTAGCAACCAATTGGTGGGCTATGGTCTGGTGGTGGGGTTGCCAGGTACAGGGGAGCAAAGTCCTTTTACTGAACAAAGTTTCAGAACCATGCTGAGCAATTTTGGTATTAATATGCCTGCAGGTATGAAATCGCAGATTAAAAACGTGGCGGCTGTGGCTGTGCATGCTGAGTTACCTGCTTTTAGTAAACCAGGCCAGACTATTGATATTACAGTGTCCTCTATGGGCAGCGCTAAAGGCTTACGTGGTGGCACTTTATTGCAAACTTTCCTCAAAGGTCTGGACGGTAATGTTTATGCGGTCGCTCAAGGTTCACTGATTGTCAGTGGTTTAGGTGCCGAAGGGGCTGATGGTTCAAAAATTCTGGTGAATACGCCTACAGTGGGACGTATTCCCAATGGTGCTACTGTTGAACGTGAAGTGCCATCTCCTTTTGCGGATGGTGATTTTATTATCTTTAATTTAAACAGTTCAGATTTCACCACCGCCAAAACTTTGGCTGAAACCATCAATAATTTTATTGGTCCCGGCACAGCGCAGTCATTGGACGCATCTTCTGTTCAGGTTCGGGCACCACGTGATATGGATCAGCGCGTGTCCTATTTATCTACGCTGGAAAATTTAACCCTGGAGCCAGCCAGCCAGTCGGCTAAAATTATTATCAACTCCAGGACAGGCACCATAGTGATAGGTAAAGATGTGCGGTTGTTTCCGGCCGCTGTGACTCATGGCGGTTTGACTGTGACTATTGCAGAGAATCCGACCGTAGTGCAGCCCAATCCTCTGGCTGGTGGTGAGACAGCAGTTGAACAAAACAGTATTATCGATGTGCGGCCTGATCAATCCCGTATGTTTAAATTTGACCCGGGTACAACGCTGGATGATTTAGTCAGTACCATCAACGCTGTTGGCGCTGCGCCAGGTGATTTGATGGCCATTTTAGAAGCCTTAAAAGAAGCCGGCGCCATTCATGGTGAGCTTGTGGTGATCTAAATGAGTAAAGTTGAGAACAAGGTCAATTATCATGACTTAACTAGTCTGGCGCAGCTGAAGCATAGCTCAGGCGGTGATGATGATGCTGCGTTAAAACAAGCGGCTAAACAATTCGAATCTATTTTTATGGGCATGTTACTCAGCAGCATGCGCAAAGCCAACGAAGTATTCGAAGATGACGGCGTTCTCAACAGTAATGCAACTAAGTTTTATCAGGATATGTACGACAAACAGCTGTCCACTGAACTGTCAGAGAAAGGCAGTTTAGGTTTAGCTGATTTGCTGGTACAACAACTAAGACCTACCAAAGGGAAAACCACACCGGCTTCGATGCTGAAAGTGCCCACAGAAGCTGCACCTGTGTCAGATAAAAAAGTCTCAGAAAGAAACGACAGGGCAGAGCCTCTGGTTTCAGACATCGCTGCAATGAAAAAAACAGCTCAAATCACAGAGCCTTTAGTTGCACCTGCGCCACAGGTGATTACTGAAACTCTGGCTTCTGAACCTGATCCGGATAACGAAGACTGGACTTTTGAGAGCCCGGGTGAGTTTATTCAAAAACTAATGCCTGCAGCCAAACAAGCAGCGCAGAAGCTGGGATTAGAACCTTTAGCCTTATTAGCCCAGGCAGCGCTCGAAACAGGCTGGGGGCAACGTACGTTCAAAACGGCTGAAGGAAATAACAGCTTTAACTTTTTTGGTATTAAAGCCCATAACAGCTGGCAAGGGGAGGTTGCGGTCGTAGACACGCTGGAATATCGCCAGGGGGTGGCGCAAAAAGAAAAAGCTAAATTCCGCGCTTATGAGTCACCCGAGCAAAGCTTGGGGGATTATGTCGACTTTATTAAATCTAACCCCCGTTATCAGCAGGCTGTGGCCATGGCAGATAACCCTAAAGCTTATTTTCAGCAGTTACAGGCAGCAGGTTATGCCACAGATCCCAACTACGCTCAGAAAATTTTGGCTGTATTTAACAGCGAAACGTTCAAACAGGCACGAAACCTGCTTACTAATAAAGGGTAAAGATTTAGCCGGCGCTGCCGACTAACAAAGCTAAGATGCGTGATGCATCACAGGAGATGTAGATGTCGGATAATTTACTTAGGATTGGAACCTCAGCCATACTGGCAAGTACTGCTTTGCTTTCGACCACAAGTAATAATATCGCCAACCTGAATACTCCGGGCTACACCAGACAGCGTACTGAGTTTGAATCCAATATATTGGGCTTAGGCGTTGGACGTGGCACGACAGAACGTCTGGTGAATGATTTTGCGCTGAAACAAATGTGGCGTGATACCTCATCTGTCAGTTATGCCAATCAATATTTATCTGAAGCAAGCCGGGTTGACACTCTGATGTCGGATCAATCCAACAGTATCTCCACTGGTATGTCGTCTTTTTTCAGTCAGTTACAAACTGCTATTAACGACCCGACCAATGCTGCCTCACGCCAGTTGGTGATGGGTGGTGCTCAGACTTTATTAAATAAATTCAATACTTTATCTACTCAGATGACTGCGCAGAATAAGTATTTGAGCCAGCAACTGGAAACGGATGCGGCTGATGCTAATGAGCAAATTGGTGTGATAGCCCGCTTAAACCAGGAGATTTTGGCTTATGGTAATAATCCGGCTAAACCTCCTCCGTTGGACCTGCTCGACAAAAGGGATCAGGCTATTAAAGAATTGTCCGCTCTGGTGGATATCAATGTGCTTGATGCAGAAAATGGTGATAAACAAGTTTTTCTGAGTAGTGGTCAGTCTTTAGTGCTTGAAAACGGCAAGTTTAATTTATTTAGCGTCGCTGGAGAGCCGGACCCAAACCGTAAAACATTGCAACTGAAAGCCGGCACCAATCAGAATGTGGTGATTAATATTTCTGAAACTGATTTAGGTGGCAAAATAGGTGCATCGCTTGAGTTTCGTACTAAAGTACTGGACCCGGCACAAAGAGAATTAGGACAGCTGGCTTTAGCCTTTACCGATGCCATGAACACCCAAAACCGTTTGGGTATGGATGCCGACGGTAACTTAGGTGGTGATTTGTTCAGTTTGCCAAGTTTTAGTGCTTTGCCTTTTAGCAGCAATACCGGCACTGGGGCAATTACTGCCTCAGTGGCGGCGGGACAAGGCAAAAATATTCCGGCCAATGATGTGCGTATCACTTTTACTGCCGCCGATGCTTTTACGGTCGAAGCTTTGGATGCGTCTGGTAATGTTATACCCGGAACTGCGATCAGCCGCACTGGTGTGACTTTTCCTGTGACTGTGACTTCTGATGATACCAACGACTTTTTTGGTTTAAACATTACCCTGACCAACGGCGCGCCAGCTTTTGCGGCAGGGGATAAGTTTGACTTAAAACCTTTGAGTATTGCAGCACAAAATATCAGTCTGGCGACCAGCCGTCCCGAAGCTATAGCTCTGGCATCCCCACTCAAAGGTGAAAAAACGCTGACGAATCTGGGGAATGCTGAAATTGATAAACTGACGATCAGCAGCGTTGGTCAGACTGGTAACAGATTATCTCAGCCCGCTAACTTCACTGATGGTCCAATTTCTATCACTTATCTGGGGAATAATGAGTTTCGGATCGAAGACTCAGGCGCACCGCCAGTCAGTGAAACAGTGACCTTTGCGGGCACTGATTATCAGAACCTGCTAGGTGCATCTGTCAACTTTACCAATGCCGGATTCGATTTTTCTGTTAAAGGTGTGCCACAAGTGGGCGATACATTCAGTATCAGCTATAACACTGGTGGTTTTGAGGACAACAGAAACGGTCTGTTGCTGGGCAATTTGCAGAATGCAGATATGGTTCGGATTAATGCTGCAACCACAGTCAATGCCGATAAATACCAGACCTTTAATCAGGCCTATTCAGAATTGGTCGGGACAGTGGGTACTCAAACCAGTCAGGCTCGTGTTGCTGCGGCGTCCTCTAAATCATTGTTAGAGCAAACAACGGCATGGCATGAATCCTTATCTGGCGTGAGTCTGGATGAAGAAGCCGCTGATCTGGTCAGGTTTCAACAAACCTACGCAGCAGCGGCCAAGATATTGTCAACGTCACAAACCATTTTTGACACGCTGTTGCAAGCGGCGAGGTAATAATGCGTACCACTTTTAATATGAAGTATGCCCAGAGTCTGGATTCGATCTTAGGTACTCAGGATAAGTTACAAAAAGCCAGTCTGATGTTGAATAATCAGACCAAAATTTTAACAGCAGCTGACGACCCATCCGGGGCTTCCCGTGCTATTGGTCTGGAAGCAAATATTCAGCAAACCAATCAGTATCAAACCAATAATACAGCGGCGCGTAACAGCCTGGAGTTACAGGAGACTGTGCATGACAGTATCCGTAACGCTATGGACAGAGCCCGGGTTCTGACGCTGTCTTTAGGCAATGGTACCTATGATGAAAATGACCGCAAAGCTATAGGTGAACAGCTGGGCAATATCCGTGATGAGTTGTTTGATCTGATGAACCGCCGCGACGAGCTGGGTGGTTTTTTATTCTCAGGTTTTCAGGATCAGACCCAGCCTTACAGTCTGAACACCAGCACGGGTAAATATGAGTTCAATGGGGATGAAGGCCAAAAATCTATTCAGCTGTCGTTATCTATATCGATAGCGGCCAATGACAGTGGTCGTAGTATTTTTGACAGTGTCGACAAAAGGTTCCAGACAACAGATCCAACTGTTGGCGCTCCTGTGACAGCAGCAAAAGTGACAGTGGCGAACCAAAGTGTTTTTGATAATTTCTATAAACAAAATTACGATGGACTGACGGCTGGGAATAACGATTTTTCTGTGGTGTTTTCTGCTCCGTCTAACTATGAAATTCAGCGTAATGGCGCTTCTCAGGTTCCTGCGGTCACAGGTACTTACACAGCGGGGGAGCCCATAAATTATAATGGTCTGGCTATTGATGTGACAGGCGCCGCGCCTGGTGGCACAGTGGACTTTAGTCTGCAGCCGCCGGAAAAAACCAATATTCTGAATTCTTTAACTGAATTAATTAATGGTATTGAAGCAGGCGACAGCGGTGATGCGTTAAACGAGCGAATTCTGGATGCGACAGTTGAAATTGACAATGCTTCGGCGAAAGTCGACTCCGCAATGTCTTCTATAGGTGGACGTTTGAATGTGATTGAAAGCATTTTTGGCAGTAACGAAGATGTATTAATTGCAACTAAATCTCATAAAGCTGATGTGGTGGAACTGGATTACAGCACAGGTATTACTGAGCTGGTGAAACAGGAAACTGCGTTACAAGCAGTGCAAGCTACTTTTAACCGGGTCACGGGCTTGAGTTTGTTTGATTACATTAACTGAGCACTCAATGTTTTAATTTTCCTGAGGCAGGAAGCCCTTTATGTTTACGCAAGAACTCGCCCGTTTTGACCAACTGTATTTACAATCGACTGACTGGCCAGTGAATGAATTTCATCACTGGGACACAGTCAATTTTTTACCTCTGGAACCTAAGGCTAAGCTCAGTCTTCTGCGAGCCTTCATTCCAGATTCTGTCCCTCTGATTTTATGGCGAAAATTACAGCTATTGCTGCTTGGTGACTCAGGTGTTGATGAACACAAGTTGTTTCGCCTCTTCAGTACCTTGCCTTTCTTGCAACAATATTTATTTTATAGTCAGCTGATGCGGGCCAATTTTGTCGGCCAGTCTTTTGCTTATGACTACGCTCCTTTATACCGGGTGATGATTGAGAAATTTTGTCAACAAAGTGCAGAGTATTGTTATGTAAGCCCTTTGATAGGCAATGGTAATGAAGAGATCGTTGTATTACTGACCAACCAGTTTGTTACCGTCCAGCACGGGCCTACACTGACTATTCTAAATTACGCCAGTGCGTTAAAAGCCATGGGGAAACATCCAGTGGTCATTTGCTGCACCAGCGTAGCTAAGTCTGGCCATTATGTGTATCCGATGCCTGCGCCGGTATTTTTTGGCACAGTTCGTAATGAATATTTTCAGGGCGAGATGTTGTTTGATTTAGATACAGGTAAACATCAACCCCATGCTGGCGGGTCTGTGGTGAAATGTTGGGATCAGTTATTTGATTTTATGCAACTGACACCTATGGACGATACTGAACATCTGGTCGATTTAGTTAATGTCATTAACCAAATCAACCCACGCTTTATTATTGGCGTCGGTGGTTTAAATCCAGTGCTGGAGTTTATAGCCCAAAGCCGGCCTGTGTTGAATGTGCCTTGCGTGACCTCATTAGTGACTCCTTTATATGCTGTTCCTGTACTGCATCGTGACTTGACTGAAAAAGATCAACAACGGGTTGAGTCTTTAGCTATCACTCATCCGGTCTTAACCAGTAGGTTACCTTTCCGGCTGCGTAAGTTTGACTGTGTTAAAAATAGCAAGGTCACAGACAAAGTGCTTAAGTTCGCTATTGTCGGTTACCGGCTTGAACACGAAATGCGTTCAGATTTTATTGAAACTTTACTGCTTATTAAAAAACAGCTGCCGCAATCTGCTTTTGTGATTATTGGGCCTGATGCAGTGGAAGGATTTCCGGCGGAGTTACAATCCTGTAGTTATTTCAGTGGCAGGGTCAGTAATGCCATAGACCTTATTGCCAATTGCCACTTTATGCTTAATCCAAAACGCCAGGGTGGCGGGACTTCAGCTATTGAAGCTCTAAGTCTCGGGATTCCGGTACTGACTGAAGCCTATGGCGATGTGTACCAATATATAGGGGATGACTTTGTGTTTTCGTCTGATCAGGAACGACTGGAGTTTATTCAGCGTTATTTGGCGGATGAAAAATTTGCTGCTTTCTATACTCAGACTTGTCTGGACGCTGCTGCAAAAGCCACAGACTCCTCAGCCATAGTTCAGCAACTGCTGCTTGATTACGACAGTTACATCTACCAACTTCAGCATTAAACTCAAGGTCGGAGCAAGCCTTAAGGTGAAGTTCCGACCGTGAAACTTCAATCACACTTTCACTTAAACTCTGTTATCCCTCGCATTTTTTGTCTATTTGACCATAAAACCAACATTTGAACTAAAGTTCTGAAGTAGGGTGCCGATACTATAGTTAGCTGCAAAAATATCCTCAATAAAATAATGTAACCTACTAAATTTATTCAATAAAATTAAAGAAAATCCTAAAGAAAAACCTCCTGGCGCCGATACAGTAATTAAGCAGGGAACAATAAAATAATTACTCTGCATACATAAAAACTCAGGAGATATATCATGGCTTTATTTGTTAATACTAACGTTTCGGCGTTAAATGCCCAAAGGCAGCTAATCAATTCAGGCAAATCATTAGATACAGCGTTTCAACGTTTATCTTCAGGTTTCCGTATCAATAGTGCTGCAGATGATGCTGCAGGCTTACAAATCAGTAACCGTTTAACCAGTCAGATTAATGGTCTGGATCAAGCAATAAGAAATGCAAACGATGGTATTTCATTAGCCCAGGTTGCTGAAGGCGCCATGGATGAAATTACTAACGCCTTACAACGAATTCGTGTACTTGCAGTACAGTCGCAAAATGGTATCAACAGTTCCAGTGACCGTATTGCACTGCAAAAAGAAGTATCAGCATTAAAAGCTGAAATCAGCCGGATTGCAGCTACAACTCAGTTTGGTGGTGTGAAGTTACTGGATGGCAAATACTCATCCACTTTCCTGGTGGGAGCTAATGCAGGCCAGACCATTAGCGTCAATATCTCCAGAGCCGGTGGTGGTTTCGGTTCTTCAGGTTTAGGTATTGCAGGTTTAAGTATCAGCAGTTTAGCTGGTGCTTCCAGGGCATTGGCCAGTATCGACAGTGCGATTAATGTGATTGACTCCAAGCGGGCAGACCTAGGTGCGATTCAAAACCGTTTCCAGTCAACAATCCGTAACTTATCGAACATAGTCGAAAATATTTCAGCAGCACGTAGCCGGATCAAAGATACCGATTTTGCAAAAGAGACAGCTGATTTAACCCGTGCGCAGATTTTGCAGCAGGCCAGTACCACCATTCTGTCCCAGGCGAATCAAAGACCGCAATCAGCATTGTCTTTGTTACAAGGTTAATTATTCAGAAAAACTACTACATATTGAATCGATCTTTTGTACGACTCCTGAGCTTTATGCTCTTTGGCCATACGGCGTTGCTGTATGGCCTTTTTTATTTGTTCCTTATAGTGGAATGTTTTGTTTTTTAATTTAAAAACGTCTAAAGAAATAATATTGTTTGCCGATACAGTATTTGAGTGGATTAGATTAATTATAAAATGACGTGTCCACTTTTTATTCAATAAACGCTCAGGAGAAAAGTTATGGCGTTATTTGTAAATACCAATGTCTCGGCGCTGAATGCGCAGAGGCAACTTATAAACTCGGGTAAAACCCTTGATACATCATTTCAGCGTCTTTCGTCTGGTTTTCGCATCAATAGTGCAGCAGATGACGCAGCTGGTTTGCAGATCAGCAACCGCCTGACCGCCCAGATACAGGGTCTGGATCAGGCGATCAGAAACGCCAATGACGGCATTTCGTTATCCCAGGTGGCAGAAGGGGCCATGGATGAGATTACCAATGCGTTGCAGCGCATCCGGGTTTTAGCTGTGCAATCGCAGAACGGCATCAACAGTTCGGCAGATCGTGTGGCGCTGCAAAAAGAAGTGTCGGCGTTAAAGACTGAGATCAGTCGTATCGCTACAACCACCCAGTTTGGTGGTGTGAAATTGCTTGATGGGAAATATTCGTCGACTTTTCTGGTGGGAGCCAATGCGGGCCAGACCATCAGTGTGAATATCTCCCGGACCGGTGGTGGATTTGGTTCATCCGGATTGGGTATAGCAGGTTTAAGTATCAGTAGCTTAGCCGGCGCGTCCAGAGCTCTGGCACAAATCGACAGTGCGATCAACGTCATCGACTCCAAGCGAGCCGACCTGGGTGCGATTCAAAACCGCTTCCAGTCCACGATACGCAACTTGTCGAACATAGTGGAAAACATCTCGGCAGCACGCAGCCGGATTAAAGATACAGATTTCGCGAAGGAAACGGCCGAACTGACCAGATCGCAGATCCTGCAACAGGCCAGTACCACCATCTTATCGCAGGCAAATCAAAGACCACAGTCGGCATTGTCACTGTTACAGGGTTAACAGAGTAGACAGAACTTCTAAGTTCAGCGACTGAGTCTACCCAGGCTGGTTGATGCGACAAAAGCATCACAGATAACGGGTATGCAACGAATAGCACTGGTTCAGGAAGGCATTGGGCGCCTGAACCGTACGACCAACTTTATGGCACTGCTCTGACGCACCTATAGCGAGGAGCTCCTGCCAGAGGAAAAAAGGAAAGGCTTTATGGCTACTTATTTACTAACCGGAGGATGACACCATGTCATTATATGTCAATACCAACGTATCAGCGATCAATGCACAACGTCAGTTAATTACTTCTGGCAATTCATTGGATACGGCGTTTAAACGTTTATCGTCAGGTTTCCGTATCAACAGCGCTGCTGACGATGCGGCAGGTTTACAGATCAGTAACCGTTTATCAAGCCAGATCAATGGTTTGAACCAGGCCATCAGCAATGCCAACGACGGCATTTCTCTGGCACAAACGGCCGAAGGTGCGATGGATGAGATCACTAACTCTCTGCAGCGTATCCGGGTACTGGCAGTACAATCGCAAAATGGTATCAATAGTTCGGCAGATCGTGTTGCATTGCAAAAAGAAGTATCAGCGCTGAAAACGGAAATCAGCCGCATTGCAACTACAACTCAGTTCGGGGGCATTAAGCTGCTGGACGGTAAGTTCTCCGCCAAGTTCCTGGTTGGAGCCAATGCCGGACAAAATATCAGCGTGAATTTATCACGCACTGGTGGGGGTTACGGTGCATCAGGTTTGGGTATCAATAACTTATCGATATCCAGTGTTGGTGGTGCATCAGCTGCATTAGCCAGCATCGATAGTGCAATCAAAACTATCGATAGTGCAAGAGCGGATCTGGGTGCGTTACAAAACCGGTTCCAATCGACCATTCGTAACCTGAGTAACATAGTGGAAAACGTGTCAGCAGCGCGCAGCCGGATCAGAGATACTGATTTTGCTAAAGAAACCGCAGAGTTGACTCGTTCGCAGATCCTGCAACAGGCCAGCACAACTATCCTGTCTCAGGCGAATCAGCGTCCACAGGCTGCCTTGTCACTGTTAGGTTAATTTAAAACCCGGTAGTAATAAGATAGTCAGAAGAACGGACCCCACAAGGGTCCGTTTTTTTTTGCCTTTTTAAACTTATTCAGCAATAAAACAATGATATTTTTATTTATTTTTAAAAAATTTTTATTCGTAACTTGTTGAAAAATAAATAAAAGAGAAATTAATTGCCGCTTAATGGAAAAAAATTGCCTTTTTTTACTAAAGTCCTGAAGTTGCTTGCCGATAGCTAGTTAAGCCAAATTGCAGTTTGGCGAGAATTGCGGGGTTCCGCTTAACAATAAAGGTTGTGCCAGGGTTTGCAGACCCGTCGCAGCTTTAAGGAGTGACTTATGGCTTTAGCAGTAAACACCAACGTATCCGCGTTAAACGCACAACGCCAGTTATTAACTTCAGGCAGTGCATTAGATACGTCATACAAACGTTTATCTTCTGGTTTTCGTATCAACAGCGCAGCTGACGATGCGGCAGGTTTGCAAATTAGCAACCGTTTAACCAGTCAAATCAATGGTTTAAATCAGGCTATTAGTAACGCGAACGACGGTATTTCAGTGGCTCAGGTTGCTGAAGGTGCGATGGATGAAATTACAACTTCATTACAACGTATCCGTGTATTAGCGGTACAATCACAAAACGGTATCAATGGCTCAGCAGACCGTCTTGCATTACAGAAAGAAGTTTCAGCGTTAAAAACTGAAATCAGCCGTATCGCTCAGAATACTCAGTTTGGTAACATCGACTTACTGAAAGGTAACTTCTCTGCGAAATTCCTGGTCGGTGCTAACGCTGGTCAAACTATCAGTATCAACCTGTCACGCACTGGTGGTGGTTACGGTACTTCAGGTTTAGGCCTGTCTAATCTGTCTGTATCTAGTGTTGGTGGTGCATCTGCTGCTTTGGCAAGTATCGATAGTGCGATCAAAACCATTGACTCAGCCCGTGCCGATCTGGGTGCGTTGCAAAACCGCTTCCAGTCTACAATCCGTAACTTAAGCAATATCGTTGAAAACGTATCAGCTGCCCGCAGCCAGATCCGTGATACAGATTTTGCGAAAGAAACTGCCGAGTTGACCCGGGCACAGATATTGCAGCAGGCCAGTACTACTATCCTGTCGCAGGCTAACACCAGACCTCAAACTGCACTATCCTTATTAGGTTAATACTAGCCTTTAAGGTACAGAGTGAGAACGGCGAAGGCTAATGTTAAAGTCTTCGCCAGTTTTGCCGATACAGAGGTAGATGCAAATGAGTTCAGTAATTACGGGTAATTTTGGTTATCAGCCAACGGCCCCCCAAGCTGCAGCTAATGTCGCAGTTGAGCTGAACGATAAAAAAAGTGCTCCTGAGACGGTTTTACCACTATCCAAAGACAAAACTGAGCAAAAACAAACTCAGCAAAATGTTACTGCGGATGAGTTAGGCGAAGCTGTTGAGAATATCAATCAGTTTGTTAATTCTCAGGGACGCACTTTAAATTTTTCGGTCGATGAAGAGTCCGGTAAACCTGTAGTGAAAGTGATTGATTTTGAGACCAAAGAAGTGATTCGGCAGATCCCGTCTGAAGAAGTACTGACTATGGCCAAAGCAATCAAAAAATTACAGGAAGATTTGGGTTCTGCGACAGGTTTGATGTTTGATAAAACGATATAAAGAGAGGATGAATCATGGCGATCCGGTCGTTGGGTGCAGCATCTGGGCTTGATCTTGAAAGTCTGGTTACACAGTTAGTCACTGTGGAACGGAATACAAAAGTTGCTCGTCTGGACAGCACAAAAAAGGAGCTGGATTCATCTCTTTCTGGTTTTGGCAAACTCAAATCAGCCTTAACTAAATTTAAAGATACTTTAACGGCTTTGGGAGACGATAAACTCAGAGCCCGTACCACCAGTATTAAACAACCCACAGATACCAAAACTTACCTGGAGGCAACATCCAGCAGTACTGCTGCACCAGGTAATTTTGATATCAAAGTGAAGTCGTTGGCCACAGGCAGCCGGATTGAAAGTGCGAATAATGCTTACAGCAGTTCATCAGCAGTGGTTAGTACCACAGCGGGTAAGCTGACTTTCACGGCTGACGGTAAAACCTTTGATGTAAATGTCAAAGCCAATATGACGCTGGATGAGTTTCGTAAAGCTGTAAACAATGCCAGCGGCAACTTCGGTGTCAGCGCCAATATTATTAACGCAGGCTCCGGCGTTGGTACTAAGCTGGTACTGACCTCTTCTATTACTGGTGATGGCAATGAACTCAAAATCACAGGTGATAGTGCCGCACTGGACAGTCTCACTACTCAGGCTTTTGGTAGCAGTGATCCTGTATCCGGTGGTCTTGATGTGGCTGTAGAAGCCGGTGATGCTGAAGTCGTGATCGATGGCATCAGTGTATTTAGCAAAAACAACACCTTTAAAAATGCAATACAGGATACTGAGCTGACGGTCTCCGCTGTCACACCTGACGGTAACAATGCGACCCTGACTATTGAGACGGACAAAAAAGCTGCTGAAGAAAAAATCAAAGCTTTTATGGATGCTTACAACAGCTTGTTAACGGAAGTAAATACCTTAACCAAAAACCGTACTTTAGGCGAAGATGGGAAAACCGTGCTCTCCGAAGGCGGAGCTTTGAGCGGCGATCCTATGGTGCGCAGTATTATGAGCCAGGTGACTAAAACTTTAGGCAGTGCCTTTTCATCCGGTGGCGCAGAACTGAATAACTTATATGCGTTGGGTATCACCTTTAATGACCAAGGCAAAATGGAAATTTCCAGCACTCGTTTATACGGTGCAGATTCAGGCCGTGAGCGTTTTGATGATGCGCTGGAAAATAACTACGACAAAATTGCCGATCTGTTTGGCGCTACAGGTGGTATCACCAAGGAAATGGATAAGATCATTTCCCAGTTCACTGATCGTGATGGCTTGTTAGTGAACAAAGAAACCTCACTGAAAGACCAATTGAAAAAAAATACTAAAGATCGTGAGGCTTTCGAACGATATATAGTGAGCTACGAAGAAACCTTGCGTCAGCGTTACGGAGCTTTGGATTCGACTTTAGGTCAATTGCAAAGTACTTCCAGTTACCTGGTGCAGCAACTGGCAAACCTGCCACGATATGGTAGTTAACAGGAGCTTGCTATGAGTTACGGTATTAAGGCCTACAAATCTGTAGGTATCAAAGATGATCTGGCAGTTGCTGATCCACATCGCATTATTCAATTATTAATGCAGGGCTCTTTAGAGAATATGGCCAAAGCCAAAGGGGCAATGGAACGTAAAGATTTTGCTGAAAAATCCCGCACTGTGTCCAAAGCCATGAGCATTATTTCCGCCTTACAACATTCTCTGGATATGGATGTGGGCGGTGAGGTGTCACAAAATCTCTGGTCCTTGTACGATTTTATGGTCAACCATCTGATGCAGGCCAGTAGGGAAAGTAATCCGGCTAAGGTCGATGATGTGATTGAAATTATGATTAAAATTAAATCGGGCTGGGATGCTATCCCGGTCGAGGAACGGCAAAAAGGCTTCCAGATGTTAGCTGAACGTCAGGGCAAATCGGCATTGGCCTCGGCTTGATGACAGAGGTTATAGCCCTGCTGCAGGAAAAGCGCCGGCAAATCACGGAATTGCTGGCGCAGGAAGAATACTCCACTGAAAACTTTGCTACCTATTGGCAGGAGTTTGATCAACTCCTGCGCCAACTCTGCGAAAAACCTCAACAAACACCTGATTTACAAAGTATATTGGCAGATAACTTGCAGTGGGTTAGTCTTATCACTGAACAAGTCACTTCGGAGAGAAGTGCTGTAGCTGCCAGAATGTTGCAATTACGCAAAGGTAAGAAGGCGCATCAAAGCTACGGAGACAACAATTAAGCAGGTGCCAGGCCTTTATGCTGAAATATATTAACTATCAAATCCTCGATAACAACGACCAGCAAGAAGCTCTGGAAAAACAAGTTTCGGTTACTATTGGCCGAAACATACGCCAGAATATTGACGCCTTTCGACACCACATCCCCAGTTTAGTTGGCATCATTAATGATCACGAAGTGCAGCAGTACTCTCTGTTTTGTACTAAAGATGCTGAACTGAATATCGTCGATTTTGC
>CAMLSF010000021.1 GCA_946482615.1 uncultured Chromatiaceae bacterium
CTGTATGCCATGATTTATATCCTCAAATTCCTATGGGAATAATGCTGTTAACTTAGTGTGCAACCCAGGCTACAGTGCCTAAATCCACGCCGTCTTTGTACATTTCCCACAGAGGTGACATGTCGCGTAACTTACCAATGGCGTCATGCACTATCTTAATGGTGTGATCAATTTGCTCTTCCGTGGTGTAACGGCCGATGCTGAACCGGATAGAACTGTGTGCCAGCTCGTCGGTTAAACCCAAAGCACGTAATACGTATGAAGGTTCCAGACTGGCTGAAGTACAGGCTGAACCTGAAGATACGGCGATGTCTTTTAACGCCATAATCAGCGACTCACCTTCAACATAGTTAAAGCTGACGTTAGTAATACCAGGCACACGTTGTACCGCATCACCATTTAAAAACACCTGTTCGATGTCTTTGATACCGTTTAATAAACGGTCGCGTAATACAGCGATACGTTCACGCTCAGCGTGCATTTCTTCTTTGGCAATACGGAAAGCTTCACCCATAGCCACAATCTGGTGTGTGGCTAAAGTGCCTGAACGCATACCACGCTCATGACCACCACCGTGCGTCTGAGCTTCTAAACGAATACGTGGCTTACGACGTACATACAAAGCGCCAATGCCTTTAGGACCATAAGTTTTGTGGCCAGAGAACGACATCAGATCGACTTTTAACGTCTCTAAATCTATATCCACTTTGCCTGTGGCCTGAGCTGCATCGACATGGAAAATAATGCCTTTGCTGCGACACAACTCACCAATAGCAGCGATATCCTGAATGACACCAATTTCGTTGTTCACAAACATAATGCTGATGACAGTGGTATCAGGACGGATAGCGGCTTCTAATTTATTCAGGTCCACTAAACCATTGGCTTCGACATCCAGATAAGTCACTTCAAAACCTTCACGTTCTAAAGCGCGCATGGTATCCAGTACAGCTTTATGTTCAGTTTTGGCGGTGATCAGGTGTTTACCTTTTTTATGGTAAAACTGAGCTGCACCTTTGATCGCTAAGTTGTTGGATTCAGTCGCACCTGAAGTGAACACAATTTCACGAGGGTCGGCGTTGACCAGTTCGGCAATTTGCGCACGGGCAATTTCTACCGCTTCTTCTGCCTGCCAGCCGAACTTGTGCGAACGTGACGCCGGATTACCAAAGGAACCATCCATAGTCAAAAATTGCATCAGTTTTTCGGCCACCCGCGGATCAACCGGGGTTGTGGCTGCATAATCTAGATAAATAGGTAGCTTCATTTTCTGCTCCGGCTTTTGCCTACAACTGGCAACTGACTTCGATTTCAGTTGCTGGATTTTTTAACACACGGCCATCTTGCCGTTTCGCCACTTTTTTCACTTCATTCTGGCGAACCAGTTCACCTAAAGTGATACCGGTGAGGAAGTCTTCGATACGGTCGCTTAAGTCACTCCACAAAGTGTGGGTTAAACATTTAGCGCCGCTTTGACAATCAGATTTACCCTGACAACGTGTGGCATCTACGGATTCATCCACCGCACTGATCACAGCAGAGACCGATATTTGCATTGGATCTAACCCCAGCTGGTAACCACCACCCGGACCACGCACGCTGCTGACCAGACCTTGTTTGCGCAAACGGGCAAACAGCTGTTCAAGATAAGACAGGGAAATGCCCTGACGTTCAGAGATATCCGCCAATGATACCGGGCCAGACTCTGCATGTAATGCAACATCCAGCATAGCTGTCACAGCGTAACGGCCTTTTGAAGTTAAACGCATAACGGACTCCCTGAAACGAATGGCGCAAATTGTACATTCTTGACTGTTTTAGTCAAGTATTAATCCTACCATTTTAGTCAGGTATTATCCGTTTAGGTTCAACTCTTTTTCCGATGATTCACCCTTTGATTCTCTAAATCGTCGGATCAAAAGCCTCTACAGCTTTTTTACGTTGCTCTGCCGCTTCACGCTCCGCCTGAATAAAAGCTTCATCATCAATAGCGATTTCCGGCATGATTTCGCAGACATTACCACCGAGCTGATTAACACTCTGGCAGAGCTCAGTCACTTTGTTATCCAGAAAATGCATATGATCCAGCATCCGCCCCATCGCATTGGCGACCGGATCCGGGTTGTCACTGGAGACTGCATACGCATCAAAACCAAACTTTTTCGCCATTTGCTGACGCTGTTCAGTCAGGGCCATATCCTGTTTAGCCACAATACGACCCGGAATACCCACTACAGTCGCCCCTGCCGGTACATCTTTGACTACCACAGCGTTAGAGCCGATACGGGCACACTCACCGACATACAAAGGGCCCAATACTTTGGCACCAGCCCCTATCACTACACCATTGCCTAAAGTCGGGTGGCGTTTACCCGGATTCCAGCTGGTGCCGCCCAGGGTCACGCCGTGGTACAAAGTGACGTCATCGCCAATTTCAGCAGTTTCACCTATCACCACACCCATACCATGGTCGATAAAAAAACGACGGCCAATTTTTGCACCAGGATGAATTTCTACCCCGGTCAGCCAACGGGCTATAGTGCTTAAAAAACGCGCCAGCCATTTCCAGTTGGCTTTCCACAGACGGTGGTTCATTCTGTGCCACCAGATGGCATGCAAACCCGGATAGTTAGTCAGTACTTCAAAAGAACTGCGAGCTGCCGGATCCCGCTCGAACACACTTTTAATGTCTTCTTTGATACCTGCAAACATCTTCCACATCCTATTGCTTGGTGGTGCGTTGAATCGAGGCCAGAATGCCACGCAAAATATTCAGTTCCTGATCATCTGGTCTGGAACGGGCAAACAGGCGGCGTAATCTGGTCATCACAATGCCTGGGTGCTGCTTGATAATAAAACCTGTGTCGCTAAGGGTTTGTTCCAGATGCACATAAAACTTCTCCATCTGGTCGATTTCCGGGTAAAGCGTTAAGTCTTGGTCCTGAACTTTGTCCTGCCGGGCTAAAAAAGCCACCCGCACTTCATAGGCAATAATTTGCACTGCCATAGCTAAATTCAAGGAGCTGTATTCAGGATTGGCCGGAATACAGACGTGAAAGTTGCACATTTGCAACTCTTCGTTGGTCAGGCCATTGTTTTCACGGCCAAACACCAATGCCACAGGTTTTTGGGTCGCTTCCAGTACAGCTTTTTCGCCACATTCACGCGGTTCCAGCATAGGCCAGGACAAAGTACGGGAACGGGCGCTGGTGCCAACCACTAAACCACAATCGGATATGGCCTGCTCCAGAGTCTCCACCACCTGAGCATTGGCAAGAATATCACTGGCACCTGCCGACAATGCATAAGCCTGACCGTCCGGTAATTCTTTAGGAGACACCAGCACCAGCTTGCTTAAGCCCATAGTTTTCATGGCGCGGGCAACCGAACCTATATTTCCGGTATGAGAAGTACCTACTAACACAATACGGATCTGATCTAACATGCCCACTCCAGCCTAATACACTGTTTCAATTCTGAAGCTATCTTCAGCCCAACAGCACGCTTACAAATTCAAGGGGCGGCATTTTATCACAGCATAAAATTTTTGTTGATTGAAATTTAGCAGTCCAGCCATCCAAAAATCGATAAGCGGACCCGTCGTCCCACAAATATCGCCGCTGGTGATTTCTGACTGCAAAAGATCTTGTGCTTTGTTACACTAGCGCAGGTTTTTAACTCAGAAGGATCGTGTTATGAAGGCGTTATCGCAATTCGTTTTAGTATCCAGTTTAGTGCTCACTCAGTTTTCTTTTGCCCATGCTGATACCACAGCTTTACAACAGGCAGTGCAAAACCCTGCCCGCACTGAAGCCAATAAAGCGCGAGACCAATACAGACATCCGGTTGAAACCTTAGCTTTTTTTGAGGTGACACCACAAAGTACAGTGGTTGAAATATCTCCTGGTGCAGGCTGGTACACCGAAATTCTGGCTCCTTTGCTGGCCAAAGAAGGTAAATACTACGCAGCGCATTTCCCAGCCAACAGCACTTCAGACTATGCCAAACGCAATTTAGCGGCCTTTAAAGAAAAACTGGCGTCCGATCCTATTTACAGTCAGGTCGTAGTCACCGAATTTTCACCATTACCAGGCCAGCAAGTGGCACCAGCCAATAGAGCTGATGTGGTACTGACCTTCCGTAATCTGCACAACTGGTATATGCAAAAAGGTGAACAAGGCATGATCGACGCGTTTGCTTCCTTTTATGCGGCGTTAAAACCAGGCGGTGTATTGGGTGTGGTAGAACACCGTTTACCTGAAGCTAAAAAGACAGCGGACTGGTTAAAGTCTGGTTATTTCCCACAAAGTCTGGCCATTGAACTGGCGCAAAAAGCTGGTTTTGTATTAGAGGCCAGCAGCGAAATCAACGCCAATCCTAAAGATACAGCCGATCATCCGGGTGGTGTCTGGACTTTACCTCCAACTTTGTCACAAAAAGAGCAGGATAAAGAAAAGTATCTGGCCATTGGTGAAAGTGACCGCATGACGCTGAAATTCCGCAAACCAGCAGCCAAATAGGCTGCTGTTTGTTTTAGTAACTCAGATTTGATTGACCTTGTTTGAATAAAATTTCTGGACTGATTAGGGCGAAACTGACGATGAAAGTATTAGTAATAGGTGGTGGCGGTCGTGAACATGCTCTGGCATGGAAAGCTGCACAATCGACTCATGTGACACAAGTCTTTGTAGCTCCGGGTAATGCAGGTACTGCACTGGAAGCCAATCTGACCAATGTGGCTATTGCAGCTGATGATGTAGCGGCCCTGACCGCTTTTGCCAAAAGTGAAGGTATAGCTTTGACTATAGTGGGCCCCGAAGCCCCACTGGCCAAAGGTGTGGTGGATACCTTCCGTCAGAATGGTCTGGCTATTTTTGGCCCTACTCAGGCTTCTGCTCAACTCGAAAGCTCCAAAGCTTTTGCCAAAGACTTTTTAGCCCGTCATAAAATTCCAACGGCATCTTATGCCAACTTTACAGAGATTGAACCTGCGAAAGCTTATGTCAAAGCCAATGGCACTCCGATCGTGATTAAAGCTGATGGTTTAGCGGCAGGCAAAGGCGTGATTATCGCTCAGACCGAAGCTGAAGCTTTTGCTGCGATAGAGGATATGCTCTCTGGTAACAAGTTTGGCTCAGCCGGCAGCCGTGTGGTGATTGAAGAGTTTTTAACGGGTGAAGAAGCATCCTTTATTGTGATGGTCGATGGCACTCACGCTTTAGCTTTTGCATCCTCTCAGGATCACAAAGCCCGTGATGATGGTGATAAAGGCCCTAATACAGGGGGGATGGGAGCTTATTCACCAGCGCCTGTAGTGACGCCTGCTGTCCACGATTGGGTGATGCAAAATGTGATTTACCCTACAGTCAATGGCATGGCGTCTGAAGGCCATATCTACACAGGTTTCCTCTATGCAGGTTTGATGGTTGCACCTGATGGCACCTGCAAAGTGCTGGAATTTAACTGCCGTTTTGGTGACCCTGAAACTCAGCCTATTATGATGCGTTTGCAGTCCGATTTAGTCGAGCTGTGTCAGGCCGCTGTAGAAGGTAAATTAGCTCAGCAACAGATCAAATTCGACAGCCGCGCTGCTGTAGGTGTAGTACTGGCGGCTGGTGGTTATCCGGACGAGTACCGTAAAGGGGATGTGATTTCAGGTTTACCGACAGACGACAGCCGTGAAGCCAAAGTATTCCACGCTGGTACTGTGTTAAAAGACGGCCAGGTATTAACAGCTGGTGGCCGGGTGCTTTGTGCCACTGCTTTAGGTGCCAATGTGACTGCAGCACAAAAAGCGGCCTATGAGCTTACCGATAAAGTACAGTGGGACGGCGTATTTAGTCGCCGTGATATAGGGTATCGCGCAATCAAACGTGAAAACAGCTAACTACCCGCTGTACTTGAAGCTGCAATCTTGTTGATTGCAACATCAATTACTTAGGGTATTGTTTTATCTTTAAGGCGCCGTTCGGCGCCTTTTTGCTATTCACAGCAATTTCATACGAAATTCAACGATTTATCCTTGTAGATTTTTCTCACTGCCTTAGGCTGTACGCATCTGTGTTTATGCCCCTGAATTAAAGGACGCTTTTAATGAAACTCTCTGTATTTACCTTATTGGTGCTGACTGCCGTATCATTTGGTGCGACCGCCACTTGTCAGATTGAAACTCCTGTTTCTGCTATTCAAGGCGAAACGAAACAAAGCCCGTTGCTGAACAAAACAGTCTCTACTTCCGGAGTAGTCACAGCTGTCTTGTATCCGGACAGCAAAGCAGCAGGGGTGCTGCTGCAAAGCCTGACCCCAGATAACAATCCAAAAACCAGTGAGGCTTTGTTGATTGCCGATCAAGCTCTGGTACAAAAAGTAAAGCCGGGCCAACTTTTAGAAGTAAAAGGCAAGGTTGTTGAACTTAATGGCATGACAGCTTTGGTAGATGTATCAAGCTCGGTTTGTGGCCAACAAGCTGCGCCACAACCTGTAACAGCAAAAGTGCCAGTGCAGTCTAAGCAAGACTGGGAAGCGCTGGAAGGCCAGTATCTGTCTTTTCCACAACACTTAGTGGTCAATGACAGCTACGGTTTGTCGCGGTATGGCGAAGTGTTGTTAGCCGATAAAAGACTCTGGGTAGCCACTGAACTACACAGACCGGGCAAAACGGCTACTGCGTTTGAACAACAACAGCGTTTAGGCGAGCTGATACTGGACGATGGTATTTTTAAACAGAATCCTGAACCTGTGATTTTCCCGGACGGCAACTTATCGGCCAGCAATACGCTACGGGTCGGTGATACAGTAAAAAACCTGCAGGGTTATCTGATAGAGACCAAACAAGGTTATCGTTTAGTGGCAGCACAAGTGCCTGACTTTGTAGCCAGCAATGCCAGAGCCGAAGCGCCCAAAGCCAAAGCCGCGGATCATATCCGGGTCGCCAGCTTTAATGTGCTGAACTTTTTTACCGGAGAAAATGCCGCCAATCCTTTCCCTACCCGTCGTGGTGCGACAAATGCCAATGAGCTGCAGCGTCAGCAGGCGAAAATGATAGCGGCTTTATCCCGTATGGATGCTGATGTCATAGGGTTGCTGGAGGTTGAAAACAACGGTGTTGACGAGCGCAGTGCTTTGGCCACCATAGTACGGGAGTTGAATAAAGCCTTAGGCGAAAAGCGCTATGCCTTTGTTAAACCGGAAGCATCTCAGGGCACTGATGCCATTAAAGTCGCTCTGATTTATGACCAGCAAAAACTGACTGAAACCGGTCAAGCAGCGGTTACAGTACAAGGGCCTTTTGCTTATGGTTCACGTGCGCCTTTAGCCCAAAGCTTCAAAGCCAAAACAGCTGCAACTGACTTTACTGTCAGCATCAATCACTTTAAATCCAAAGGCAGTTGCCCGGAGCCTCAGTCTGGCATTGTTGATAAAGCCAATAGTGATAATAAAGATGGTCAGGGCTGCTGGAACCAATCCCGTGTTGAGGCGGCAAAAGCCTTAACGGTCTGGTTGCAGACCCAGCCTACAGCTGTCAATACCCCGCATCAACTGGTGATAGGTGATTTAAATGCTTACCGCCAGGAAGATCCTGTGTATACACTGGAACAGGCAGGTTGGGTGCACTTGGCACCCACCGGAGAGACAGGCCACTATTCTTATGTTTACAAAGGCCGCACAGGCTCATTGGATCATGCACTTGCCAGCAAAAGCATGGCCAAACAGCTGACTCAATTCCAGCACTGGAATATCAATGCCGACGAACCAGCTGTTTTGGATTACAACACAGAGTTTAAATCAAAAGCTCAGCAACAAAGTTTGTATGCAGCGGATCCATACCGTTCATCGGATCATGACCCTGTGCTGATTGACTTTAAGTTTTAAACCTTACACACAAAAGCCAGCTGACTGCGCTCTTTATTGAGCGCAAAACGGCTGATTTCAGTGCCACAGTCTTTGGATAAGTCTAACCACAAAGTCCAGCCTTGTGTGCCTGTGGCTTGCCACTGATAAATTTTCGTACCAGCTGACACCAGTAAAGTATCTGCCGACCACCAGACTAAATCTTGTCCCCCTGCCGGCAGCGCCAGTTCTGTCTGAGTTGTGGTTTTTGTCTTTACATCATAAAAACTCAGATACAACTGCTGCTGTTTAGCTTCTGTGTAATACCCCTTTTGCGTGCCAGGCTGCCAGCTTAAAGCCCGGCCTACACCAGTCGCCAGCGTAGTCAGCTTGCCGTTTTTATCCAGATACCGCACTGTGTGGTTGTCTTCTTTGTCGCCCAGAATAAACAACAACAAATCCTGATCCGGTCCCCAGGCATGGTAACCCACCCCTTTAGGTTCGGCTTTGAGTAAACTGCTGTGGCCTTGCCAGTCGACTTTCCATAAGCGCTGGGTTTGATCCGCTTCCACCACCACCACAGAAAGTCCTGAGCCATCAGGCAATAAGGTAGGCGAATACTCACTTAATGCCGTTTTGCTCAGCAGTTGCTGCTGTTTCTCAGTGATCGAATAAAACCCGATATCGGTCTGGACTGTTGCATCCTTAGCCTGCTCCAGCGTAAAAAATAAGCTTTTTCCGTCCGCACTAAAAGCAGGCTGGTTGATATAAGTGGGAGTTTTGTTAATCTTAATTGTATTGGACACAATTAAATTATCTGACAAATCAGTAAGATATAAATTATATTGTGGTAATGCTGCTGTCGCAGGCAAAGCCAGTACAGCCAAAGCAAAAGAGACTAGTCGCACCTGGTGATCCTTTTTTGTTTTCCAGCAACAGCTTTATGACTGTGCTTGCAGTGACCTTACTTTATCCTTTATGGTAGTTGGCTGACAATCAACACAGCCAGGCTTTTTATGTCTCACAAAAATCCTATTATTGCGGTCACTGGTTCTTCAGGTGCTGGCACCACCACCACCATCAGTGCTTTTTCGCATATTTTCCGCAGCCTTGGTATAGACGCAGGTTTTGTCGCCGGAGATTGTTTTCACAAATACAGCAGACCGGAAATGGATCTGGAGGTCCGTAAAGCCAAAGAACAAGGCAAACATATCAGCTACTTTGGTGCCGAAGCCAATGACTTCGCTGCTTTAGAGGCACTGTTCTCGAGTTATGCCGAAACAGGCACCGGTAAAGTACGGCAGTATTTACATACCTTTGATGAGGCTGTGCCTTATAACCAACTGCCCGGCACTTTTACCCCCTGGCAGGATCTGAGGCCCAACACAGATTTACTGTTTTATGAAGGCTTACATGGTGGCGTGGTGACAGAGCACAACAATGTAGCCCAGCATGTGGATTTGCTGATCGGCATGGTGCCTATAGTCAACTTAGAGTGGATCCAAAAAATCATCCGCGACACTTCAGAACGGGGTCATAGCCGCGAGGCTGTGATGTCGAGCATAGTACGCAGCATGGATGATTATGTGAACCAAATAACACCGCAGTTTTCCCGCACTCATATTAACTTTCAGCGTGTGCCTACTGTCGATACGTCAAACCCCTTCAGTGCCAAAGATATTCCGTCTTTAGATGAAAGCTTTGTGGTGATCCGATTCCGTGGCATTAAACATGTTGATTTCCCCTATTACCTGCAAATGATCAATGGCGCTTTTATGTCACGGGTCAATACACTGGTGGTGCCGGGAGGGAAAATGAATCTGGCGATGGAGCTGATTTTAACGCCACTGGTTGAGCAGCTGATTATTAAAAGGCGCCAGGCCAGGGGGCAGATTAACTGGCTTGAGTAGAAACTAGGGTCAGAGTTTTAACTCTGACCCTGTTATAGAAGCCTTCCTGGCTCCTACTACGAAGATTATATGTGGGTCAGAGCCAAGGCTCTGACCCGGGTTATTCCATTTCCGGTAAGTTACGGCCGTAAAAGATTTCCCGCATTTCGCGTTTCACTTTTTTGTTGATGACTTTACGTGCAGCATCATCCAGCTCATCCACCCCGGTGCCAAACAAATAGTTGTTCAAATCGTATTCTTTGAGCATCATTTTGGTATGGAACAGGTTTTCCTGGTACACATTCACGTCCACCATCTGGAACGCATTTTTGGTCTGCTCATCCATAAAATTCTGAATCGAATGAATAGGATGGTCTATGTAGTGTTTCACACCATTGACGTCGCGGGTAAAACCACGCACCCGGTAATCTATAGTCACTATGTCTGACTCAAAGCTGTGGATCAGGAAGTTCAATGCCTTCAGTGGCGAAATCAAACCGCAGGTCGAGACTTCAATATCAGCCCGGAAAGTGCAAATACCGTCATGCGGATGCACCTCAGGATAGGTATGTACACAGATATGACTTTTATCTAAGTGAGCCACCACTGAATCAGGCAGAGGGCCCGGATTTTCAGAGTTGTCCGGTGAGCCCTCTATCGGTTCCTCACAGACCAGAATGGTCACGCTGGCACCTTGTGGGTCGTAATCCTGCCGGGCAATATTTAAAATGTTCGCGCCTATAATATCCACCACTTCGCTGAGGATATCGGTCAGACGGTCCGCATTGTATTGCTCGTCTATATAGGAAATATATTCCTGACGGTGCTGCTCAGTCTGGGCATAACAAATATCGTAAATGCTGAAACTCAGGCTTTTGGTCAGGTTATTAAACCCATGCAGTCTTAGTTTTTCAAAAGGTTTTACCACGTATTCTTACCTCACTAGTCGGTGCTATAGCCCAGTATAGAACTACAGCACCTATGCAATCTTTATTCAGCTACAGGCTGCACTTCGGATTGTTTCACACTAAAAGAATGCGTCACTTCAACACTTTGTGACAACATAATAGAAACTGAGCAGTATTTCTCTGCCGACAGGTTCACGGCTTTTTCCACATGTTTTTCGCTGACATCAAAACCTGTCACGACAAAATGCAGATGAATTTTGCTGAAGACACGGGGAATAGTTTCTACACGCTCACCAGTTAAAATCACTTCACAATCTGTGACTTGCTGCCTGGCCTTTTGCAAAATACTGACCACATCAACAGACGAACAGGCGCCCGCCGCCATCAATACCATTTCCATCGGGCTTGGTGCTGCGCTGCCTTCTTTATGAGCATCAAATACCACATTATGGCCACTGTCAGAACGACCGATAAAAGTTTGGTCACCGGCCCATTTTACGCTGGCTTGCATAGGAGATCCTGTTGTCCGTATTAAAGAGTGGCTATTTTACGGAAAACAGTCAGATGAGGCTAGCTTAGATTAATCCATCAAAGCCGCAATAGCGGTATCAAACAGATTTTTGATCAACAAAGATATTTCCTGAATCAGCTCAGTTTGTTGAGCTGTGGCAGGTTGTTCCAGCACTGAGGCTAACACTTCCTGGAAGTCATACAATATGCCGTCGACTTCACGCACTATCAGGCTGCGATGGTTCATTTCCAGTTCGGTATGCTGAGTACAGAGCTGAATAATTTGTTCTGCGATAGACTCTTCCAGCACTTCACCCAGAGTTTTAGCACCAGAGACAACTGGACCACGTTGTTCAAACAACGACAAATTCTCAGTCAGAAACTGGATCAGATGCTCATAGCCGGGTTTATCAGTTACCATACAAAAAGGACACCTATAGTGCACAACGCAGAAATTCAACCCTCTGAGCATGGCACAAAAGCCCAGACAAGTTGTAGTTAAGTGAGTGTCATTTAAGCAAATTTTATTTGATAAAACAAATCGGGGCATAACCCCGATTAAAATAAAACTAAAAAACAGCTTTTGCCGGGATCAGAAGTATAAACCCGGTGACAATTGCGCAGGAAGCTGTAATTGTTCCAGCTCCACTGACGCGACCGGATAAGCACAATAATCCGCCGCGTAATAAGCACTGGCTCTGTGGTTACCACTGCCTCCTATACCACCAAAAGGCGCAGCCGAACTGGCCCCGGTAATAGGTCGGTTCCAGTTGACTATACCAGCACGGATTTTACGGAAAAACAGCTGATACAGCTCTTCATCATCGGATAGCAAACCAGCCGACAAACCAAAACTGGTGGTATTGGCCGCTTTAATCGCATGATTAAAATCAGCAAAACGGAATACTTTTAATAGTGGACCAAAATGCTCTTCATCCGGCATATCAGTGACTGCGCTGCATTCTAAAATACCTGGGCTTAACATGGCCGGACTTTGCGGCTGTTGCTGCATAGACAACAAAACCTGAGCACCACGTTCTATTAAATCCTGTTGCGCTTTGAGCATGCCTAAAGCGGCTTTTTCAGAAATCAAAGTGCCCATAAATGGCTGCTCTGCATCATCATACAGCCCCACTTTTAAGGCTTTAGTCACTTCAAGCAGACGTGCCAGTATCGCATCGCCTTCAGCCCCAACAGGTAAATACAGACGACGGGCACAGGTACAACGCTGTCCTGCTGAGATAAAAGCAGACTGGATAATGTCATGCACTGCCGCGTCTGTGTCTTTGACATTCTGCACGATAAGAGGGTTATTACCGCCCATTTCCAGCGCCAGAATTTTATGCGGCTGACCGGCAAACTGCTGATGTAAATAATGACCAGTGCCTGAGCTGCCGGTAAAAAACAAACCATCAATGCCCGGATGACTGGCAATAGCCTTGCCTGTGCTGACTTCACCCTGCAGTAAATTCAGCACTCCGGCAGGTAAACCGGCTTTTTGCCATAACTGCACTGTCAGCTCTGCCACTTTGGGCGTCAGCTCACTGGGTTTAAATACCACTGTGTTGCCTGCTAATAACGCAGGCACTATATGGCCGTTGGGTAAATGGCCGGGGAAGTTATAAGGACCAAATACAGCCACAACTCCATGGGGTTTATGACGGATCCAGGCTTTGCCTTGTGGCATAGGGTTTTCTTTTACCCCTGTTCTTTCCTGATAAGCACGCTCAGAAATGTCGATTTTACCAATCATAGCCGCGACTTCGGTGCGGGTTTCCCACAGCGGTTTACCCGTTTCTTCGGCTATACATAAAGCCAGCTGCTCTTTGTGTTCTGTCAGCTGTGCAGCAAAAGCACGGGCTATCTGTAAACGAGCATCGAAACTTAATTCACTCCAGTGCTCAAAAGCCGCTCTGGCAGCTTCAATAGCACTATTCACCTGAGCAGCATCAGCACTCTGCCCTTGCCAAATCATCTGCTGTTTCGCCGGATTTAATGAGCTAAATAGCGGGCCTGCGCCCTGAAGCCACTGACCATTAATAAATTGTACTGCTTGTGTTGTCATGTTACCCGTCCGCTTAAAATTAAATCCGCGCCAAACGCACCCAATCGCCATTCTCCACCTGCAGCAACTTTGCATACTCCGCAGGTAAGGTCACCAGGTCACTGTCTTCTTCCAATTGCAGATAAAGCCAGGTAGCCCGGAAATCCTGCAGTTTGGTATTGGACACCATATAGGATTGACCGCCGTTAACTACACCTATCTGCACCTGTAACTTGCGGCTACTGCGCACACTGCGGATATGCTCCACTTTGGCTTCTACAGTGGGGCCGGCGTCAAAAATGTCGACGTAACCTGTATTGGAAAAGCCTTCAGATTGCAACAAAGCCAAAGCCGGGCGGGTTTTTTCATGCACCTTGCCTATGACGGCCTGAGCTTCTTTACTCAATAAGCTGACGTAAATCGGGTACTTTGGCATCAGTTCAGCAATAAACACCTTTTGGCCTATACCGGTCAGGTAGTCCGCTGTGGGGAAATCGACCGAAAAGAAGCTGTCCTGCAGCCATTTCCAGAACGGCGAGTGGCCGTCTTCATCTGACACGCCCCGCATTTCTGCAATGACCCTGTCGGCAAAACGGGAGCGGAATTCTGCGATAAACAAAAAGCGGAACTTCGACAACAAACGGCCATTGTTTTGTTTGCGGCAGGATTCGCGTAAAAACAAAGTGCAGAGCTCTGAGACTCCTGTGTAGTCATTACAAAGTGTCAGAATATCGACCGGGTTGTACACTCCTAAAGCACGGGAGGTATGCACTACTTTACCTAAGTGGTAATGATAAAATGCATCTTCCAGCCCTACAGCTGCTTCAATAGCACTGGTACCAACCACAGCACCGGTTTCGGGGTCTTCCAGCACAAACAAATAGCCTTCATCACCGGGTTTCTGAACCTTTTTGGCAAAGGAGGCTTCGGATCTGCTGATCTTACGCTGTAACAACTCATCATTGACGGGCAACGAAGTAAAGCCATGACCTGACTCGACAGCAATGTCGTACAGTTCCGGATAATCTTCGGCTCGGATTGGGCGAATGACCATCATAGTCGCTTACTCCAGTTAATTTGCTTCAGAGCGCCTTTTAAAAGGCGCTTCAATTTTTGCTTTATTTTTTTATTGTATAAAGTTAGACAAGGTCAACAGGCAAAATTCAGCCTTGTTTCACTTGTGCTACGGCTTTTTCAAAACGCTTAAAACCTTCAATGATGTCTGCTTCAGGGATCACTAATGAAGGGGCGAAACGAATCACATCCGGACCAGCCACCAGAGCGAATAAACCCTGATCGGCACAGGCCAGGAAAAAGTCGCGTGAACGGCCTTTAAACTCATCATTGAGCACAGCGCCAAGCAACATGCCCTGACCCCGTACTGTGCTGAATACATTGTGTTTTTCGTTAATAGCTGCCAATTCGCGGCGGAACAGTTGTTCCCGCTCCAACACACCATTTAAGACTTCAGGCTGATTGATGGTATCCAAAGCAGCTTCTGCAACAGCACAAGCCAGCGGGTTACCACCGTAGGTGCTGCCATGAGTACCCACTTTTAAATGGCTGGCAATAGCTGTCGTAGTTAACATGGCACCCACAGGGAAACCACCGCCTAAGGATTTGGCGGTTGTCAGAATGTCAGGCACCACATTGCTGTGCATATAGGCATAGAGTTTACCGGTACGGCCAACACCGGATTGCACTTCATCGTAAATCATCAGCGCATTAAACTGATTACACAAATCACGCACCCCCTGCAGGAATGCAACATCACCCGGAATAATACCGCCTTCACCTTGCACTGGTTCTAAGATCACAGCGCAGGTGTTGTCCGACATCAGGGCTTTTAAACTGTCGAGGTTATTGTATTCAGCGTGATCTATACCACCTGGTTTAGGACCAAAACCGTCTGAATAGGCTGCCTGTCCGCCTACTGTCACAGTGAAAAAGGTGCGGCCATGGAAGCTTTTACCAAAAGAGATAATTTGTTGTTTTTGCGCACCAAACTTATCCAAAGCCCAACGCCGTGCCAGTTTTAATGCCGCTTCGTTGGCTTCTGCGCCTGAGTTGGCAAAATAAACTTTTTCAGCAAAGGTACTGTCGACTAACTTTTGTGCCAGACGCAAAGCAGGCTCGTTGGTCATCACATTGCTTAAGTGCCATAATTTATCGGCCTGTTCTTTTAAGGCGGACACTAAAGCCGGATGGCAATGACCTAAAGCATTGACCGCTATCCCACCTGCAAAATCAACGTATTCACGACCCGCCTGATCCCAGACACGAGAGCCTTGACCACGGACCGGAATAATAGGTGCCGGTGCATAGTTTGGAACCATCACTTCATCAAAAAGTGCGCGGGTGACCTGAATATGTTCTGCCATTTTTTTACCTCTGCTGCCATAAAAGTCCGCGGTTTGCTCTGGTTGATTTTTCAGCGAAAAAACAACGGACGGAAAAAGATGTTTCACCGCATTATTACAGATAAAAAATGAAAAGTCTTGTTGTCGAAACCTCTAAAAGCCTTGAAAAATAAGGCTTTCAGATAGTTTTGCATAGGATGTGAATAACTAGTTATTCGCTCAACTGAGGAAACAGAGCAGAAAAACGTCGAGCAACGAATGGCCCAGCTGATCTGCTCTGTTTTTTAGCACAACAGAAGCACTGTTGAAAAAAACTGCATGTTTATTGACTAATTTTTTTGAAATTATTCAAAAGAAAGCTTTTTCAGGTCCAGCGCGGATAACATTTTGCGCATTTCATTGTGCACCCCCGCATCATTCAGGGCTTTATTGGCATCATCCACCTCCAGACGCTGCTCCTGAATTAAAAACTTCACCTGCACATAAGTGTCGGCTTGTTTCACAACACGGGTTAAATCCATACAGCTGCTCAGTGGGGTTTCATCCACTATCTGATCCAGAATGGCAGCCAGCGGCATACGTTTCAATTGCCAGCGGGCGATCAAATCAGCACTGATGATACCAGCGAACTCTTCGATACTGCTGGACAAGAAACCGGCATCGGCGTCTAACGCTTCCAGAGCATCAGTCAGCTCATTATCACGGGCATCACGGGCCCGCAACAATTCGGTACGCTTGACCTGAGCATAACTACGCAGGTAATTGCGGATCACCACCATATGCCCCATGGTCTGGAACATCGCAGCGCAAAAGGCGACAAAACCATTCAGGCCTTGTGAGTCCGCAATAGCACGAGCGGCAATGGCCGTAGCCAGAGAGTAATCCCAGATTTTTACCTTAAACTGCACAAAAGGTTCAGTGGAATGCGGAATGCAGTGCCGAAACGCGTAAACAGGCACCAGTGACTGCAGGGCTTCTACCCCTAAAAAACGCAGCGCTGTTTTAATGTCTTTGACCAGATTGCCTGAGCTGGTTTTATTACGGTAACGGGGCTGATTGACTAAACGCAGTACATCTTCTTTTAACCATTCCACATTGCTGATCAGCGGATCCAATTGGTTTAAAGTCACGGCTTTTGCACTTAAAGCATCAATAAGTGCCGGAAAATTTGGACCTAAATCAAACAGGGAGCTGCTGATCACTTCAATACTGCTCAAACGCTGCATCAGCTCCTGTGCAACTTCGTCGTGTAAATGGGCCTGAGTGAAGTCGAGGAATATTTTTTTTGCGTTTTCACCGGACTGACGGGCCTCCAGAGCCTTACGTTCCACTTCCAGCATTTGACGATTGCTTGTCTCTTGCTGCTGGTTTTTTAAATAACGTAAGCGCTTCTGATTCGGGTCAACACCAATCAGATTATCTATAAACAGTTGCTCCAGTGAGGAGGAAGACAAAGACATAACTACCCTTTACTCTTGTGTGTACACAGCTTATTTATCATTATTGTTCAGGCCTTTGCACAATGTCAGAAAATTCTGTAATAACTGATGTCCTTGCTCAGTTAAAATCGCCTCTGGATGGAATTGCACTCCGTACAAGGGCAATTTTTTATGTGACAACGCCATAATTTCCGGCTCATCGGCTTCAGTCCAGGCTTCAATACTAAACTCATCCGGCAGCGACTCTTTTTCCACTATTAACGAGTGGTAGCGCGTCACACTCAATGGATTATTCAAGCCTTCAAATAACCCCCTCTGCCGGTGTTTAATCAGGGAGTTTTTACCATGCATCACGGTTTTCGCCCGCACCACTTTGGCTCCAAACACCTGAGCTATCGCCTGATGACCTAAACAAACCCCCAGTATCGGTATTTGTCCGGCGAAATGCTGAATAGCAGCGAGCGAAATGCCCGCCTGATCAGGACTGCATGGACCAGGTGATATCACCAGACTGGAAGGCCGGATGGCTGCTATTTGTGTCAGGCTGATTTCATCATTACGACGCACCAGTACCTGCTCACCCAATTCAGCAAAATACTGAACTAAATTGTAGGTAAAAGAGTCGTAATTATCTATCAATAAAATCATAACAATCCGGCTTTTACAGCATTATTATCAATCAAACCCTAAGTAAGTGAAGTTGCAGGGAGGCGACAAAGGATCGAGGCCCCGGGAACATAGTTGTCCTGTGTGACTGGGGCAAGGACACGAAGTCAACAAAGCTGCGGCTTCAAGTACAACGGCTTTACGTTGGTAAAACAAAACCTACAGCGTCGTAGACTTTTTCCAGCGTGATTGCTGCACGGGCTCTGGCCTCTGTTGCACCTTGTTTTAAGACCTGGTTCATCAGGCTCTGATCCTGACGGATTTCATGGAATTTAGCCTGCACAGGTTCTAATAACGCAATCACAGCATCCGCCACATCAGCTTTTAAGTGACCATACATTTTGCCTTCATACTCGGCGACCAGACTGTCAATCGGCTTACCTGTAACACCACTTAAAATACTGAGCAGATTGGCGACACCGGCTTTATTTTCCAGATCATAGGCCACTCGAGGTGGGTCTTCTGAATCTGTCATGGCCTTTTTAAACTTTTTGCTGATCATCTTTGGATCTTCCAGCAAACCAACAAAATTCCAAGGGTTCTCATCCGATTTGGACATCTTTTTCGTGGGTTCCTGCAAACTCATCACCCGTGCCGCTACGCCCGGAATATAAGGTTCCGGCACAGTAAAAATGTCACCATGCAGCGCATTAAAACGTGTGGCGATGTCGCGGGCCAGCTCCAGGTGTTGCTTCTGATCATGACCAACCGGGATTTGATGGGCGTTATACACCAGAATATCGGCCGCCATCAGCACAGGGTAAGTAAATAAACCCGCATTGACGTTGTTGCTGTGACGTTCAGATTTATCTTTAAATTGCGTCATACGACTGAGTTCACCAAACTGGGTGTAGCAATTTAAAATCCAGTTCAGTTGGCTGTGCTCCGGCACATGAGATTGCATAAAGACACTGGAGCGGTTTGGATCTATGCCGCAGGCCAGATACAAGGCCAGACTGTCCAGCGACGCATTGCGCAGTGCTACAGGATCCTGACGCACAGTGATGGCATGCAAATCCACGATACAGTACAAACAATCGTAGTCGTCCTGCATCCTGTCCCACTGGCGCAAAGCTCCCAGATAATTGCCTATGGTGAGCTGGCCTGAAGGCTGAGCACCACTTAAGACTATAGGTTTTGCTTTTGGCATCATGGATTTTGACTCTGACATCTATCTTTCCTGTTCTAAACTACAAATGGCATCCGGCAGCAGAGAAAAACACTCCAACACCAGATCCGGCTGACTATGCGCAATGGATTGGCCGTGATTATACCCGTAGCTCAGCGCAATAACAGGCATACCTGCGGCACGGGCAGCAAATATATCGTTTTCGGAATCCCCCACCAACAAAATATCTTCAGGCAACAGCTGTTGCTGTTTGGTCAGCGCACGCAGCATATCGGGTTCAGGTTTGGCTTTAGCCACATCATCAGCACACCAGACGGCTTTAAAAAAGTGCCCAATACCTAAATGCTGTAACAAAGGTTCTGTGAATTGCCGGGGTTTGTTGGTCACGACAGCCAAGGGATAACGCTGACTTAATTGGGCTAACACTTCAGGCACCTGATCAAAAAGGCGGGTCGCTGAACCATTACTTTGTTGGTAAAAACCGATAAATAACTGCTGCGCCAGTTCAAACTCCTCTGTATCCTCCAGTTCAGGATAGAGCTCAGCTGTTAAAGCTCTTTTAATCAGCATCGCCATCCCATTACCAAGCCAATGCTGAACTTGCGTCAGACTGACCTGCTTTTTACCGAGCTTTGCCATCATCTGATTTAAGGCGGGTAAAATATCTGGGGCACTGTCGACTAAAGTGCCATCTAAATCAAAAGCTATACACTGAAAAAGTCGCACTACTTCACTCCGGCCAGTTCAGCTCTCATTTCATCTATCACTTTTTGGTAGTCGCTTTGGCTGAAAATAGCTGAGCCCGCGACAAAAGTATCTGCACCAGCTTCGGCTATCTCACGAATATTCTCAACCTTGACACCACCATCAATTTCCAGACGGATAGGCAGACCACTTTGATCGATGATCTGACGGGCTTGTTGCAGTTTTTTTAAGCTTGCCGGAATAAAAGACTGACCGCCAAAACCCGGATTGACCGACATCAACAGCACTAAGTCCACTTTATCCAGCACATAGTCTAAGTAGGTCAGTGGCGTCGCCGGATTAAACACCAGACCAGCTTTACAGCCATGCTGACGGATCAGCTGTAAAGTGCGGTCAACATGCCTCGACGCTTCCGGATGAAAGCTAATAATAGAAGCGCCGGCTGCTGCAAAAGCAGGTACCAGGCTGTCCACATTCTCAACCATCAGATGCACATCCACCGGGGCAGTCACGCCATAATGGCGTAAGGCGCTGCAAATCATAGGGCCAAAAGTTAGATTCGGCACATAGTGATTGTCCATCACATCAAAATGCACTATGTCTGCGCCTGCTGTTAAAACACGGCTGACATCTTCGCCCAGACGGGCTAAATCTGCAGATAAAATTGACGGTGCAATCCAATTCGGTTGACGCATCTGATCTCCAAAAAGTAATTGTGGTGAAGCAAGGCCAAGACTTTACTGAATCATCAGGAAAAAATCATCTTTAGCTGCAAACTGACCTTGCACGCAAAAAAGGCAACAATGCACCATTGTTGCGCACAATTCATAAAACCTTGTCATACTATTTAAATATCCGATTGATTTAATTGAATATAATGCAATGGCACAAAAAATGGACTGTATTCACGGGAACTAATAGATAAGGGCAAATAAAATGACAAAAAAAGTAACACTGGGATCAAAAGCAACAGGTAAAACAATTCGCCGTAGCCTCATAGCATTACTCATTGCAGGCAGCAGTTTCGGTGTTGGTGCCGCCAGTCTGACGGGTAACGTGGCCTTAACCTCAGATTATTTATTTCGCGGTATTTCTCAAACGGATGAAGGTCCTGCTATACAAGGTGGTTTTACATTAAGCGGTGAATCAGGCTTTTATTTGTCAACCTGGGGTTCAAATATCAAGTTCGGTGAAGGCAGTATGGAGCTGGATATTTTAGCTGGCTGGACTGGAGCCTTAAACGATAGCTGGAATGTTGACGTTGGTGTGATGCAGTACCGTTATCCAAAAGGTGATAATGCTGTTGATGAATTTAACTTCTACGAAGGTTATGCCAAGTTTTTCTATGACAGCTGGACTTTAGGGGTTGCCTACTCTCCGGACTACTTTGGTTCTGGTGTTGAAGACTATTACTACCTGTCTGCAGATTACAAATACAGTCTGGTCGAAAACATTGCGTTAGATTTGCACTTTGGCTACAACGTTTTCGAAGACGAAGCAGAGTTTGAAACCTTTTTGGCCGCTGGTCCTGTCGACAGCGACACCTACATTGACTGGAGCATTGGCTTTAGCACTGAAGTATTGGGTGCCGGTGTGTCTCTGAAGTATGCAGACACAGATATCGATGGCTCTGCAGAATGTAATTTATGTGATGGTCGTGCCGTACTGACCTTAAGCAAAACCTTCTGATCCATTGAAGGGGCAAGGCTGTCGCTTTGTCCCTTTTACTCCTCTGGCTGGTTTAAACTCTAATCAACATAAAGTGACTTTTGTCACTGTCCATTTAAGTTATAAACTTGTAACTTGTTCTCAACTTGAGTATCATCCAGCACATAATTCAACCAGTTGAGGTTCGTATGAAGCAACCAGCAAATCGCAAAGTGGTGTCCGTTTTGGTCATTAGCTTGTGTCTTGGTGTTTTTGCTTATCAACACACAGCCTCTACCACTGAGTTATGTCAGGCCGCAGTTCAGGCTGACCCTGCGAAACCTTTGGCTATCAGCTCCTTGTGCAAACCTTCTCAGCAAAGCTGGTTCAGTTGGTTACAAGGTAATAGTCGTTCAACCCAATTTCACTTCGTTGATTTACTTGAGTTACTGAATCGTTTTGACCGCAGAGGTTAAAGATGGCAAAAGCCCCGGGCTTTAAGCAGGTACTCAAAGCTGTCTTCGGAGCTATTGTTGGGGTTCAATCTGAGCAACAACGTCAACAAGACTTTCAAACCTCGACGATCTGGCCTTATTTAGTGGCAGGGATCTTAGCTGTGCTTGTATTTATTGCACTGCTATTGTTGCTGGTCAGTTGGGTTGTCTCTGGCTGAGCAGCTGTTGCGTAGAGCGCAAAAAGCTCAGCTACTTTGCCACGTGTTGTGCCTTTTTGACTGATAGAGCGTCCAACCTGAATAGAGGTGAGCTTCGCCTTCTCATATAACTTGCGGGTCAAGGTTGTATCATGATTACTGATCACTACACTCACCCCACGGCTTTGGCAATGTTCTGCCAGATTTGCCAGTTCAGCCTGATCATCTAAATCAAAACTATTTTTTGCATAAGATGTAAAACTGGCTGTGCGGCTTAAAGGCACATAAGGTGGATCACAATACACTACTGCCGGTGAGTTGATTTGTTGCATCAGTTCGTTGTAATCCATACAAACAAACTTAGCTTTTTGCGCTTTTTCGGCAAAAAACCATAACTCCGCCTCCGGAAAATACGGCTTTTTATAACTGCCAAAAGGTACGTTAAATTTGCCACTACTGTTGTAACGGCACAAACCGTTGTAACCATGGCGATTTAAATACAAAAACAATAAGGATCGCTGATAGCTGTCTGAGCTTTGATTAAACTCTTCCCGAAATGACAGATAGCTGCTTTTCTCATTGCTGCTTTTTACAAATAAAGTCTGGGCATCTGCAATAAAATCAGCAGGTTTAGTTTGCAACAGCTGATACAGGTTAATCAGATCGGCATTGATATCATTCAGTAAATACGACGAATAATCAGTATTTAAAAACACCGAACCAGCACCGACAAAAGGCTCTACCAACAATGGAGCTTTTGGCAATTGCTGAGAAATTGCATCCACTAAATTGTATTTACCGCCAGCCCATTTCAGGAAAGCTCTGGACTTTTTTAGCATAAGTAAGCCACCTGTATGCTCTTCAGCTGTATCACCTTAGTTCGCATTGGCTGAGCGGATCTCACGCTGAATGTCGCTTAATGGCTTTACAAAAGGCGTTTGTTGCCGCAATTCTTCCGGCATAGACTTCACTTGCTGACGCGCAGCTCCACCATTCACATAAGAAGCTGACACCACCACAAACTGCGTTTTGCCTTGCTGCTGACGCTTATAAAGCTGCAGATTTAAACTCGAGTACTGCTGTAAAAACTTTTTAGCCGCGGCTTCCTGTGAAAACACACCCAGCTGTATTGCCACAGTATCAGGCAACATACCCAGCAATACTGCCGCATCATAGGCTGCAGAACTGTCAGACGCTGTATTGTCTGTCACGGCGGGAGCAGGGTCAGACTGTGGAATAATTTCCGCTGCATCTGCCGCCATTTCTGCCACCAGGTCATTCTGCTCAATCTCTGCTTCTGCAGATTTTTGTTGTACTGGAGTTTCTGCGGCTTGTGGTTCAGCTTCACTGACCACAGCGTCGTCACCCGCTGCAGGTAAAGCAGGGATCACAGGCTGTTCACGCATAGGCTCAGATTCAATAGTCATGGTAGAAACCATTTGTTTCTGCGGCAGGCCGTTTTCATCTTTCACCACTTCCTGCTGAACCGTCATACTGGCGGTATCAGTGGTTTTCTCCATAGCCATTTTTGGCATGCCCTGTTCTTCTGCATCAGCACCCACTGTTGAGCTTTCAGATCGGTTTTGGCTGGTTGTCGCAGCAACCTCTGCAGGCAGTTCTTGTTTTATCTCCACTGTAGGCTCGAACTGACGGTCTTGTTGCAAACGGGCCGCAGCATTTGTATCCGTTGATGATGGGTAATAAGGCACCATATCATCAGCTATAGGCTGACGGAACTGCTGTTCAGTCCATAACCAGAACATGACCACCGCCGCTATTAAGCCAAAACCAATGCTCAGCACTAAAAAAGGAGAGAAAAATTGGCCCGAAGCCTGTTTGGCAGATTTTTGTTCCTGTGCAGTACGTCCGCTGTAGTCCGTGCGTCTTTCTGTTTCTATCGAAAATGACGGCTGTTCATCGGCACTATCTGTTGCCCTTAAGCCTAAAGGATTGTCTCTGGTGTTTAATTCAAAACCAGCATCAGACTTACTGGCAACAAAAACAGGGGCACTGATCTCTTCCCGTGCCGAAAATGCCAGAGGTGAAGCTGAGCTTTCAGCTTGTGGTCTTGACACAGCTGGCGCCTTGCGGGGAGGAGTGGCATTGAGTCCGTGCAGCAATAAATGCAAGTCACCGGCACAGTCTTCGATACGTTCCCTTTGTTCACGGCCCGCTAAATTGTAAGGAGCAAGCAATTCGGCTGCTTCGTCCTCAGAAAAAGCAGGGATATTCATCGCCAGACGAATATCAGTTTTTGCTTTTAAGCAACTGACAAACACACTGACTGGCAGCTGTTGGATCAGTTGCCAGCTGGCTTCATTCAGTTGATCTGCATCATCAATCAGTAACAGGTACTGTTCAGCTTTGCTTAATTGCGCCACAAATTCAGACAAAGTCCGGGGCATAGCTGCTGCACCAATCCATTGCTGTTGCAGTACTTTTAATACATCTACAGGTGCCAGACCCGCGTCAGCCTGTAATAAGGCCACATTAAACTGCTCAGAACAAATTTCGGCTAAAGTCAGGATCAGCGTTGATTTTCCACTGCCACTCGAACCTACCAGCTGTAAGCGATCCGGCTGGTTAAACTCCAGCTGCAACAATAGGCGTTGCAATAACTGACGCTGAGAGGCTAAAAGACCTGAATACTGGGTTAAACGCTGTTGCAGAGCTTGTTTACTCATATGCTAAAGAGAGCCATTAGTTCTTGTTCGGTCACATCATCGACTATTGCACTTTGTCCCAGAGCTGTAGGGACAATAAACCGCATTTTGCCGGCCTGTACTTTTTTATCTGTTTTCATATAGGGCATAAAATCTGCGATTTTCATCTGCGCTGGTGGCGCTACAGGCAAATCAAAAGCAGACAATAAACCCATAATACGTTGTAATTCGTCTGTGCTGACAGCGCCGCGACTGACAGCCAGTTGTGTGGCCATCACCATACCCACAGCCACAGCCTCACCGTGTAACCAGTGGCCATAACCTAAAAAGGCTTCGATGGCATGGCCAAAAGTATGGCCTAAATTTAATAAAGCCCGCTCGCCCTGCTCTGTTTCATCACGGCTGACAATGTCAGCTTTCATCTGACAACAATGCCGGATCATGTCGCCTAAAACATCAGGCTGTAGTTCACGGATTGCCTGTTGATTCTGCTCCAGCCAGTTAAAAAATGCCAGGTCGCTGATCAGCGCATATTTGATCACTTCCGCCATACCAGCTGCAAACTCTGGCGCAGGTAAAGAGCTTAAAACAGAGGTATTGATCAATACCAGGTCAGGCTGCTTAAAAGCACCTATCATGTTTTTACCCAGCGGATGGTTTACCGCCGTTTTACCGCCCACTGATGAATCGACCTGAGACAACAAGGTGGTCGGAATTTGGATAAAACGTACACCACGCTGATAACAGGCTGCGACAAAGCCCGTCAGATCACCAATAACACCGCCGCCTAAAGCAACCAATAACACATCACGGTTGATTTTATGCTCAAGCAAAAAGGACATCACCTGTTCAAAAGAATGGAGGGTTTTGTAAGCTTCGCCATCAGGTAAAATAAAGGAGTGCACTACAGAGTCGGGAAATAATGCAGTGACAGCATGCAAATACAGCCCTGCAACCACTGGATTAGAAATAATAACCACCTGACGGGCTTTAGGCAAAAACTCCGTCAGAGGAAAAGTAAATAACTGCGGGCTGATCAGGATAGGGTAGCTGCGCTCTCCAAGTTGTACTGCAACTTTTTGCATCCACAGCTCTCCTTATATCCCTGAAAAGTTATCTCAAACTAGAAACCAAGTTGTTCAACGATTTGATTCGCCACTGAACGGGCACTTTGTTCGTCTGTGCGTACGGTAAAATCAGCGATCTCTTCATACAGAGGATTACGCTCAGCCGCCAGACGTTCCAGCACCTCTTTTGGCGCTTCTTCGGTTTGTAACAACGGACGTCTTTTGTCACGTTGAGTACGGGCCACTTGTTTCTCTATAGGGGTTTCTAAATAAACCACTATGCCACGCGCGGATAAACGGTTACGGGTTTCTTTGCTCAGCACTGAGCCACCGCCTGTCGCCAGTACTATGCCTTGTAATTCTGTTAAGTCCGAGATCACGTTTTCTTCACGAACACGGAATCCCTCTTCGCCTTCCAGATCAAAGACCCAGGCTATATCTGCACCAGTGCGGCGTTCAATTTCCTGATCTGAGTCGTAGAATTCGAGATGAAGCATGTCTGCTAAATGACGGCCAATTGTACTTTTGCCTGCACCCATTGGGCCTACCAGGAAGATATTGCGTTTTTCTGCCATAGTTCGTAATGCTGCTGCGCTAACTTAGAAGGTTAATTTCAGGACCCGAAAGCTCCCACGAAAATTTGAAGCGGTGAATTATGTCAGCAATCAGCTTGGCTTGGCAAGCGAATTTTCTGCCGGAGCCAGCGTCAGCTCCGGCCTTGCTTTAGGTCCTGCTACAAGCTTTCAGTCAGGATTTTTGGCGTAACAAAAATCAATAATTCGGTTTTTTCATTAAAGTCGTTGCGACGCTTAAATAAATTCCCCAGATACGGAATGTCGCCAAAAACCGGCACTTTTGACGTGGTATTAGTCATCTGCTGCTGATAAATGCCGCCTAAGACGACTGTAGCGCCATTATCCACCAGCACCTGGGTCTGGATACGTTGAGTATCTATCGCCTGAGCAGGACCATTGCCTGTGGATACAGTCTCCCCTCTGGTGTCCTGCGTGATTTCCAAATCCAGAATGATTTTATTGTCCGGTGTAATTTGTGGTGTCACTTCAAGGCTTAACACGGCTTTTTTAAAGGTTACCGTGGTCGCACCACTGCTGGATGCTTCCAGATAAGGAATTTCAGTGCCCTGCTCTATCCGGGCTTTTTTCTGATTGGCTGTGGTAATACGTGGACTGGCAATGATTTCACCTTTATTTTCCTGCTCCAAAGCCGAAAGCTCTAAATCCAGCAAAGTGCCATCGGCAAATTTGGTGACATGAAAAGCTATGCTGCCTGCCGGATTTGCCACAGGTAAATTGACATTCCATCTGTCTGCTAAAGCCGGTACTGTGCCCCCCGCCAGATTATTGGCGCCCGGCGCTGTACCGGACCAGGCTTTATCATTTTGCTGATCACTAAAACCCCAGCGTAAACCTATTTCGTCCCGCACATTGTCTTTCACCGTCACCATACGGGATTCAATCAGCACTTGTTTTACCGGTACATCAAGCCTGCGCAATAAACGCCGTACATTTTCGATAGTAGTTGCCGTGTCTTTCACTAACAAGGTATTGGTTCTGTCATCCACGGCTACATTGCCACGGGCCGATAATAAAGTCGCTTCTTTGTTATTGAGCAAAGCGGCAATATCCGCCGCTTTGGCGTAGTTAATAGGCAAAAACTCGGAAATCAAAGGTTCTAACTGCTCTACCTGCTGCTGCGCCTGTAACTCTTTGGCTTCGCGTGCCGCCAGCTCATCAGAGGGCGCTATCATCAGAATATTGCCGTCCATACGTTTATCCAGGCCCCGTACTTTCAGCACTATATCCAGCGCCTGATCCCAGGGCGTACCATCGAGGCGCAGCGTGATGTTGCCTGTCACCGAATCGCTGGTCACTAAATTAAATCCGTTATAATCCGCAATGATCTGCAGCACAGTGCGAACCGGGATATCCTGGAAATTCAAAGAAATTGCCCGACCAATGTACTGACCTGCAGCCACTGATTTACTTTGCTCTGCAGATTTCTTCTGCACCACCAGATGAAACACCTGGTCAACCTGTTGGTAGCTGTAAGTAAAAGCATCAAGGGTTTCAATCACTAACCTGGCTTTGTTCCCTTCACGGAAGGTTTCAATGCCCTTCACCACAGTGGCAAAATCCAGCACATCCAGTTGGTACAACAAGTCATCACTGATTTTCGTATCATGAAAATCCAGTTGGATCTGGCCATTTTGCTCCACCACATCCACTGCAGCTGAGTTTTGCTGCAGAAACACCAACACTTTGGCTTCGCCCAGCTCGCCACGGCGAAAATCAATTGAATCAATTTCATTAATAAAGTCCGTGCTGTCCTGCTGTGCCCAGGCAAAAGAGCTGATGAGCAGGCCACAGAGCACTATGGCTTGACTAATATGGAGGAGCCTGGAGTTTGTTTTAATTTTTCTCATAATTCAGGTCGCTCAGTTAGTTTCGGCGGCATCGATGGACGCCTCCAACAATTGCAATTTGCTGTTTCTCTGCACAGTACAACCACCGCCGTCAGGAATAAATTCTGTTATTTCAATATAGTCTGGCTTCACAGCAATAACCTTGCCATGAAATAAACCTAATCTGTCGTTGATGCCTATCCTGTGCATACTTTGATCGGACGCTTCGATTAAGGCCCACAACTGATCGGCATGACCCAAAGTGCCGCGCATTTTTAAGTTGTCTATTGCATATTGTTCCAGTGCTTGTTTTTCGCGCTGATGATCCAGCTGAATACAACCAGGCTGATGCATAGGTTGCTGGTTGTAAACTTCTGGCGATGGCAGGCTAAAAGGGCTACGCAATTCGGTGCTGGTGTAAGGCAAATGCTCAAAAGCCTTCACAGGAGGCAAAGGTGGAATTTTAGCACTGGTGTTTGCTTTCACATCCACCATAAACTGCTGAATATCAGTGGTATCGTCAAAACAGCCTGTGATCGTGAGCAATGAGACAATCAAAACAACCGGAGTCCATGTCATTTTTTCAGCTCCTTGTATCTGTAGGTTTTGGCGATCACGCTAAAACTCTGATTTCCCTCTTCCCTGCTTTGGATCACAAAATCATGCAAACTGACAATACGGGGTAACTTAGCTATTTCACTGACAAAATTGCCAATCTGGTGATACTCGCCTATGACCTCAATCTGAATGGGCAACTCGGTATAAAACTCTTTTTCTATCTCTGGCATCCAGTTGATCCGAACAAAAGTCAGCCCCACCGAAGTACCTGCAAAAGTAATATCATCCAGCATACCTGGCGTCTCATGGGTCGCTGGCAACTGTTTTAATAACACCGAAAAGGTTTTTTCCATCTCCTGCATCTGTTTCTGGTACAGCTCCAGATTAATAGCTTTGCCATATTTACTTTGATAATCAAGGCGTAGCTCCTGTTCCTTTTGCTGCTGTGCTTCCAAATTGCTGACCTGATCTTTAATCAGGAAAAAGTAACTCAACAGCATCACGGTCAAAGCAACCACCAAAGCCAGCCCCACTTTGCCAGCCTTAGGCCAGGCCCCCATATTGTTAAAATCAATTTCAGATAAATCGATATCAGACAAGTTGATATTCAGGTTCATTTTTGTGCTCCTGCTTTAGCGACAGCTTTGCCTGCAGGTTGGGGCGGCGGTGGTGGAGCTTCAGCGCCCACCAAAAGCAGATGCATTTTAAAATCACTTAATAAGCCACTGTCCTCTTTGCTGGCCTGAATAAACTCCAACACAGGCTGAGTCAGTAAAGGAGACTGCTCAATGACCCGAAGCATGCCGGATAATCTGTTATTAGACTCACTTTTACCTGTGATCAGTAATCTGTTAAATTTTTTATCCAAAGACACCAGATAAACTCCTGCAGGCACAGTTTTAGCGACTTCATCCATAATTTGTGTGCCCAAATTTCTGCTGCGCTGCAATTGTTCTATTAATGACATCCGCTGCTGCAAGCCTGCTTTTTGTTTTTCCAGCTCACGGATCTGAGCAATACGCAGATCTAACTGCTTAATTTCTGTTTCGAGCAAGGCATTACGACTGATTTGCCCCTCGACACGGGCCTGATACAACCAATAGACCAAAAACATCAGCACAAAAGCCAGCACAGCCACTTGTGCTAATACCGTCAGATAATTCAGCTGTTGTTGTTTGCGCGCAGCTTCGCGCCATGGCAGCAGGTTTATTGATGCCATGAATTAAAACTCCGCATGGCCAGACCTGTCGCGATCATCAGATAAGGAGCCTTTTCGGTGAGCTCCTGACGATTGACTGTTGCAGCTGATTCCATATACCGAAACGGGTTGGCTACCACAGTCTGGATCGCCAGCTCGTCACTTATTAGTTTATCTATCCCCTCCAGTAAGCTGGTACCGCCACTGACCAATAAATAATCAACCTGCTCTTTGCCACTGGTGGTCAGATACATTTGAATAGCACGGCGGATTTGTTGCAATAACATGGTCTGAAAAGGCGCCAGTACCTCAAAACTATAACTTGGGGGTAAATCCGCCAGAATTTTCGCCTGCTCGGCTTCTTCGTAAGTTTTATTGTAGTAATTCATAATGCTGCGGCTGTAATGCTCACCACCGAAGGCAATGTCTCTGGTGTAAAGGTTTTTATCGCCTTCGACTATGCTCAACAGTGTCATAGTGGCACCTATATCTAATACAGCTACTACTTTTTCCGCCGCATCTTCAGGTAATTGATCCAGACACAATTCAGCAGCCCGGCTTAAAGCAGAACTTTCTACATCTATGACTTTGGCGGTAAAACCAGCAGACTCCAGCGCAGTCACTCTGGCCTGTACACTTTCAGTGCGTGCTGCACTTAACAGCACATTGACTTTACTTGGATCGGTTTCATTGGCTTCAAGCCGCTCAAAGTCTAAGCTGACTTCATTCAGTGGGTATGGAATTAAACTATCAGCTTCCAATTCAATCTGACGGGCTAATTCAGCATCTGTTAAACTGGCGTCCATAAAAATAACTTTACTGATCACCAAAGAGCCCGAGACAGCAGCTGCAGCATACTTAATTGATTTATCTATTTTTTTTCTAATATTCAATAAAGCATGAGCAACGGCTTCTATGTCCTGAATTTCGCGATCGACCATTGTGCCTTTCAGCATAGGTTCTATTGCAAAGGCTTCTACTTTATAATGCTGGTTGTGCTGGCTTAATAACACAGCTTTCACAGCATGCGAGCCAATATCGACCCCTAACATCAAGGCTTTTTTTGTTTGAAACAGCTTTTTTAGCATAGCGTCCCGTGCACAGGTCAATGATTTATATTGAACTTCTGTCAAGAGCTTAGTCGTTTCACAAAAGATTGCGTAGGGGCAAAGAACAGCTTTTTAAAAAAAACAGGCTGGCATTTCCGCCAGCTCCGAAAATATACATTGAGGTTAATCAGTGTCGTGGTTTAAAAAACTAATCATTCTGGTGATTGCAGGTGCTTTTTCCGTTGTGGCTTTGGTTGCAGCAAGTTACTGGTATGTCAAAGATGACCTGCCCAGTGTGGCCACATTAAAAGATGTGAAGCTGCAAACGCCTATGCGTGTCTTTAGTCAGGATGGCGAACTTATTTCACAGTTTGGTGAAAAACGCCGTATTCCTTTAACACTGGAAGAAATGCCTGATTTATTAATCAAAGCTGTGCTGGCCACAGAAGACAACCGCTTTTATGAACATCCCGGTGTGGATGTCATAGGCATGTTGCGTGCTGCGACAGTAGTAGCATTCAGTGGTGAAGCCAAACAGGGTGCCAGTACTATTACTCAGCAGTTGGCCCGCGTATTTTTCCTGACCCGTGAAAAAAAGCTGATCCGTAAAATCAAAGAAATCTTTTTGGCTTTGCGTATCGAACAGGAGCTGAGCAAAGACGAAATACTGGAACTCTATCTGAATAAAATCGAGTTAGGTCAGCGCTCTTTTGGTGTCGGAGCTGCAGCTCAGGTTTATTTTGGTAAAAACATTCAAGATTTAACTTTATCTGAAATCGCTATTATTGCCGGTTTGCCACAAGGCCCTTCGGTGTTAAACCCTGTGCGCTCACCCAGTCGCGCCCGTGCCCGCCGTAATATAGTGCTGGGCCGGATGCTGAATGAAGGCTACATCACTCAGGCTCAGTATGATGAAGCCTTACAGGAACCTATTTTATCCAAACTGCACGGCGCACAAATCACCGCTTCTGCACCTTATATTGCAGAAATGGTCCGTCAGGAAGTGGTGGATAAATACGGTGAAGAAGAAGCCTACTCCAAAGGTTTTCAGGTCTTTACTACAGTAGATTCCAGATTGCAGGGCAAAGCTGTCGCTGCGGTACAAAAAAATGTGGTAGGTTATGACGAACGTCATGGCTACCGTGGCCCTGTTGCCACCTTATGGCAAGCCACCCCAGAGCCACAAGCTGATGGCTCTGTGAAGTTCATTGAAAAAGATCGTCTGAGTGATGAAGCTATTTTGGCCTATCTGGATACTCAGGATGGACTGGAGGATTTAATTCCTGCTGTGATCACTGAAGTAGCAGGTCAGCAGGCTGAAGCTATTTTATCCGGTGGCCGTAAAATCACCTTGCCCTGGCAAGGTTTAAACTGGGCCCGGGCTTTTATCAGCCACGACAGACAAAGCCATGCCCCTAAAGCTGCTGCAGATGTGTTAGCCCCAGGTATGCATGTGTTAGTGCGTCCTGCGGCTGGTGAGTGGCGGTTAGGCCAAATTCCTGGTGTCAGTGGCGCTATTGTGGCTATTAACCCTAAAGACGGTGCTGTACAGGCCTTAGTAGGTGGTTACAGCTTTGCGATGACACAATTTAACCGGGCGACTCAGGCCAACCGTCAGGTCGGTTCCAATATAAAACCTTTTATTTATTCAGCCGCTTTGGAATCGAATCTGACTCTGGCGACTTTAATGAACGACGCCCCTATTCATGAATGGGATGAAGGCGCAAATCAGGCCTGGCGGCCAAAAAACTCTCCTGAGGTTTATGACGGCGCTATCCGTATTCGTGAAGCTTTAGCTAAATCAAAAAACGTGGTGGCAGTGCGCTTATTGCGGGCTGTGGGTATAGAAAAAACCCGTCAGCATCTGACGAAGTTTGGTTTCAGAGAAAAAGATTTACCTCACAGTGAAACTCTGGCTTTAGGTTCGGCATCACTTACTCCGCTTGAACTGGCGACAGGTTATGCGGTATTCGCAAACGGCGGTTATTTAGTGAAGCCTTATGTCATTACCAAAATTCTGGATGACCAGAACAATCTGATTTTCGAGCATGTGCCTGTGCCAGTTTGTTCCGACTGCGAACAACAGGATTTAGCCGCCAAAGCGGCGGCTGAACAAGCGGCAAAAGAAGCCGCTGCTTTGGCTGAGTCTGCAGATCCTGAAGCTCTGCTGGAAGCCACTTTTGCAGAGCAAACCGCAACAACTGAGCCATCAACACCAGCTCAGGCTCCGGCTTATGCACCACGGGTAATCTCAGCTCAAAATGCCTTTTTAATAGCGGATGCGCTGAAAAGTTCCATTTGGGGTGGCGGAGACTGGAAAGCCGGAACTGGCTGGAATGGCACAGCCTATCGCTTAAAAGAGTTAAAACGTCAGGATTTATCGGGTAAAACCGGTACTACCAATGACGTGAAAGATGCCTGGTTCTCTGGTTTCTCGCCAGAGCTGGTTGTCACCTCCTGGGTAGGTTTTGATGATGCGGAAAGTCGGTTAGGTAAAACCGCCTGGAATAATAATCTGGGTAAAGATCAGGTCGCAGGCAGCGAGTCTGGCGCCAAAACTGCGATGCCAGCCTGGCAGGAATTTGTCGGTTTTGCCTTAAAAGATAAACCACAGATTTTTGTCCAACCTCCTGTGGGTATTACTTCGGTACGTATTGATTTAAAAACAGGTTTACTGACCCAGGCAACAGATAACAGCAGTGGCTTTGAGTTTTTTATTCAGGGCACAGAACCAAAAACTTACGTTAATTCATCGGTACAACAGCTGCCGACGCAAAACAATCAGCAACAGCAGGAAGAAAT
>CAMLSF010000022.1 GCA_946482615.1 uncultured Chromatiaceae bacterium
ACAGCGCAAATAGCCCGTAACCACTTTCCATGGCCTGAGAATAACAAAGATAAAACGAAAAAACAATAAAAATGATAAATGTGATACTTTTGAAAAAATAACTTCTGCAGAACTCTGAACGAGACGGGGGCATAGTGGCTACAGCAAATAACCAACTCTATTGTGTTATCAGCAACAAAGTGGCCGGGTCATTATGGAATAACATAAAGAGTACAGCAGGTAAGGAAGTGATTCAGGACAGTGCTGATGGCAAGCCCCCGGACATCAATGGCAGTAAGTGACTGATGTCTGGGGTTTCATTAACTGTAGTGGTCTGGATTGGGACTTTAATCCCAGTGCGGTGCAAAATCCGGGTTCGCCAGACGCTCATTTCTGTCTAAAGTCGCCAGCGCCTGCATATTCTCTGCTGTCAATGTCAGACTGGCAGCAGCCAGATTGGCCGCCAGATTGGCTTTTTTGGTCGACGAAGGAATAACCACAAAACCCTGCTGCAAAGACCAGGCTAAGGCCACTTGCGCTGCTGTCACCTGATGTTGTGTTGCTATCTGCCGGATCAGTGGCTCTGTCAACACTTTGCCATAAGCCAAAGGCATATAAGCCGTGATCTGGATGCCCTGCTCTTTGGAAAACTCCACCAACTTACGATTTTGTAAAAACGGATGCACTTCCACCTGATTGGTGGTTATCTCCTGGACGCCCACTGCATCTATAGCAGCTTTAGTTTGCGCAATGGTAAAGTTGGAAATCCCCATCAGCCGGGTCAAACCCGCCTGTTTGGCTTCTGCCAAAGCTTCCACATAAGACTGCACAGGAACTTCATCTGGCAAAGGCCAGTGCACCAGAGTCAAATCCACCTGATCCAGCTGCAATTTTTCCAGACTTTGCTCCAGACTGGCTTTCAGCTTGTGTTGGCTTAAAAACTCAGTCCAGATTTTGGTTGTGACAAAAAGTTCGCTGGCTTTGATACCACTATCGCGGATAGCACGGCCAACGTCCTGCTCATTGCCATAAATCTGTGCTGTATCTATGTGGCGGTAACCCAACTCTAAAGCTGTGAGCACGGACTGATAGGCATCATCCCCTTTTAAGCGGAAAGTGCCGGCGCCCAGCACTGGTATTGTGTTTAGATTCATAGTCTTCATGATCTGGTTCTCCGTTGAAGTTGGCAGTAGCATACAACAAGCAAGATGCTGAATAATCCCGGCCATCAACAAAACACTTTTGCGTTCCTGGCAATAAAGTAGCAATAAAGGTTCTGATTTATGCGATTTAACAACATAGTAGTGCTGACCGGGGCTGGTATCTCGGCTGAATCCGGCATTAAAACCTTTCGGGATCACAATGGCCTGTGGGAAAACCACAGGATAGAAGATGTGGCGACCCCAGAAGGTTTTGCCCGAGCTCCTGCTTTGGTGCATCAGTTTTACAATCAGCGCCGCGCTCAACTGTTAGACCCCAAATTAAAACCTAATGCGGCTCATCTGGCCCTGGCCCGGTTTGAACAACAGCACAAAGCCAAAGGCGGCCGTTTTTTACTGATCAGCCAAAATGTCGATAACCTGCACCAAAGAGCAGGCTCAGAGTCTGTGATTGCGATGCACGGCCAGTTACAAAAAGTAAAATGCCCTGTGACAGGAAAAAACCAAAGCTGGTTAAAAGATTTAACAGCAGCAGATTTGTGCCACTGCTGCAAAACTCCACAACCACTGCGGCCCGACATTGTCTGGTTTGGTGAAATGCCTTATCAGATGGATGAGTCTGTGGATGCGCTGATGCAGGCGGACTTATTTATCTCTATAGGCACTTCAGGCCAGGTCTATCCGGCCGCAGGTTTTGTGCAAATAGCTGCAGAGTCTGGTGCTCATACCGTAGAGCTGAATATGGAAGCCACCCGGGGTGATTTTGCTGAAGGTTATTATGGTCCTGCCGCTAAAATAGTACCCGCCTATCTTGCCAAATTAAGCTGAAGTTATTTTCTGCTCCGGCTTCGCGTCTGTCTGCTTATACCGGTGGAAATAACGTCATTCGCATTTGATTTATCGAAAAAAGGGACTATGGTTTTGTAGCCAACTCAGCTAATGTTTCTACGATAGAAACTTAAGCATTATGTTTACACTACAAAAAGGATCCTTGTATGCCCTCCTGTCTATTCAAAAAATCATCTGACAAAAACAGAAGCCTGCTGTTGGCTTTGAGCATCCTGCTACTGTATTGCACACAAGCTGTTGCTGACGGTTCTTACCGTATCAGTGTCAAAGACTTCTCGGCCGACCCGGCCAGGGTAAAAGCTCTACGACAAGGTATAGAACGGATGAAAGCTGCGGGGCAGGCTAGTCCAACCTCAGCAAATTTTCGCACCAGCTTTACTTACTGGGCCAATACCCATGGTTATTTTGGTACCGGGCCCCATGCAACCAATCTGCAAACTTACACAGCAGCCAGAATGCAGCGTTGCCTGAAGATCTATGATAAAGCGACCTGCAACTCCTACTATGCTCATCTGGCCAATGTCACTGTACCAGACGATGGTTTTACCAAAGATGTTTGGGGCACCTGCCAACATGGCACCTCTGAGTTTTTGCCATGGCACAGGATGTATTTGTATTTCTATGAGAAAACACTGAGAAAACATGTGGGTGATGCCAGCTTTTCTCTGCCGTACTGGGATTATCTGCAAAATGTGACTCCGGATGCGAAACGCATGGAGCTGCCGGTACTGGTCAAAGGCCAGCAAGCCGGCTCTTTATATGATCCATTTCGTACCCCAGGATTAAATGAAGGCACCACCTTCATGGACCCAGATGACGCCAGCGCAGCACAAGCCTTTGAAAATAAAACCTTTACTGGCTTCTCTGACAGCCTGCAAGGTCAGCCGCACGGCACTATGCACTGCGCCGTAGGCAAAGTCTGCGGCATACCCAATATGGGCTTCGTACCTGTTGCAGGTAACGATCCGGTATTTTATATGCACCACGCCAATATAGACCGCTTATGGCAATGCTGGTTGAACAATAAAGCGGCAGGAAAAACCATAGATTTGGCATGGGCTAAAGCGAACTTAGGTATGCCGGAAAGCTGGTTTAGCACCAGCTATAGCTTCGCCGATGAGAATGGTAACAAAGTCAGTATGACCATAGCCGATGTCTTTACCCCGGGTAAAATTCCGGTGCGTTACGATAAAGATATCAATTGTGCAGTTCAGCCAGGCGTGAAACAAGACCAGCAAATGCTGACTCAGGCAGCCACAGCATTCAAAGCACATGCGCCGGTCAACAGTAATAAAGTGGTGACGTTGCAAGGTTTGACAACACTAGTGCCTTTGGATCCTCAGCAGCCAGCGCAGTTGAAAGCCGCAGAACACATTTCGGCTCTGGCAGAGCCTTCAGCCAATACCTATTTGATTTTGCAAGGCGTAAAAATGCAGGGCATGCCTGCTGTTACCTACAAAGTCTATCTGAGCAGTGAAAAACAACCGAAGCAAAAGCTTTATGTAGCGACCATCAGTTACTTTGGTATTGGCGATCATGCACACGAAGGCCATGACACAGGGGATATGGGAACTTTGGTCTACACAGTGACAAAACAGGCCAGACAACTGGGCACTGCGGCCGCGGATCTGATGGTGCATTTTGTGCCGACAGACCACAGCACAACACCAGTGAAAGAAATCCGCACGGACAGTGGCCTCACTGTCGAACAAATCCGACTGGAAACAGCACCAGCTAAGTAACAAAAGTATCAGACTAAACCCGGAACATTCCGGGTTTGTCCTATGCCATTCACACAGGAGTTTTTATGTCAGACCTTATTCTTCGCCCAGCAGTCCGTTTTGCACTTACAGGGGCCGCTTTGTGCAGTTTTGTACTGCAGGCTGCTCAACCCCGCCCCTTGCAGGATCCGCCCTTGCTGGAAATTAAAAGAGCAGTATTGGCTCCACTGACCAAAGCACAACAACAAGCCGGCGCGCCACAACCTGATGAGGCCAGTCTGAACTGGAACGTCACTTTTACCCGTAACCAATTGTGGAATCCTAATACCAATAGTTGGGATCAGGTCAATTTACGCAGCTATCAGGGCAGTAACATTGATCCTAAAGCACCTTATGTTGCTCCGACGCTACGGGTGTTTCCGGGGGAAACCATCAGAGCGACCTTAAACAACAAGTTGCCTGCAGATCCAAGCTGCAGCAGCCACAGCGAAGGCGTCAATAGTCCACACTGTTTTAACGGCACCAATATGCACACCCACGGCTTGTGGATTAATCCCGCCGGCAACAGTGACAACGTGCTGATTTCTATCAACCCTACAGTGTCTTTTCAGTACGAATACAATATTCCGGCTGACCACCCGGCCGGAACCTTCTGGTACCACCCCCATCGTCATGGATCTACCGCTATTCAGGTCGCCAGTGGTATGGCCGGAGCTTTAATTATTCAGGGTACCCGCCAGCCGACGAAAGAGCGCTCTGGGGATATCGATCTGCTATTAACCAGCTCTGCCAACCAGATCTTTAAAGAACGCACCATGGTGTTTCAGCAAATTCAGTATGGTTGTTACACCAAACCAACCAAACCGGGTGAAAAGCCTGTGCTGAAAATGGATGCCAATGGTGCTTATATCTGCGATCCGGGTGATGTCGGCGAAATACTGGATTACTCAGGTTTTGGTCCGGGTGGCTGGAGTAAATCGGGCCGTTACACCAGTATCAACGGTGCAGTGCAGCCATTTTTTGCCGATGCCAAAGCAGGCCAAATCGAACGCTGGCGTATGGTACACGCAGGGGTACGCGACAGTATCAACTTAAAAGTCGTTAAATTAACAGGCCAGCCGTTGCAAGGCCCGGTTTCTGCTGCTGATGAGCAAAAGTTATTACAAAATTCCTGCACCGGCGCTTTAGTGCCACAACATCAAATTGCCGCAGATGGTTTAACACTAGCCGAAATAGACTCCACAGAAGTCACTGTATTTCAGCCTGGTTATCGTTGGGACACACTGATGATGTTTCCTGAAGGCGGACAATATTGTGTCATAGATGATGCAGCCGCAGCTTCAGCCAATGTCGATCAAACACCTTCAGAGCCACAACTGCTGGGTATAGTGCAAGTGGCCAATTCAGCAGGCCCAGTGACGTCCACTATAGGGCAGCAACTGATCCAAAGTGCAAAAGTGAATATCAGCCCTGATATGCAAAATGCAGTGATCACAGACTTACAGGCAGGCCTGAAATTAAGCCACTTTGTGCCTCATCAGGACCTGCCTGAGACACCGAATAAGCAGTCACTGGAGTTTAATATTGATACCAAGGCCAGCCCTACCCGTTTTGAAATTGATGGTGAACCATACAAACCAGGCCGTATTGACCGGGAGCTGATTTTGGGCAACACAGACGAATGGACTTTAACTTCAAAACTGGCCAGCCACCCGTTTCATATTCATGTGAACCCGTTTCAGGTGGTTGCTGTGTTGGATCCAAATGGCAAAGATGTCAGCACCGACGATGCAGTGGATGATTTTGATACCACAAAAAAATTCCCCGACCCACAATACAGGGGCTTAAAAGGCAAATGGAAAGATACCTTGTGGGTGAAGAATGCCATGGGTAAATCTTACAAAATCATAGTCCGGACTAAATACCAGCGTTACATCGGCGACTTTGTTCTGCATTGCCATATTCTGGACCATGAAGATCAGGGCATGATGCAAAATGTCCGCATCAGCTTGCCGGATGGCAGTGGTGGTGTCAGCAAAGGCCATCACTAAAATTCTGAGCGCAGTGTGAGCCTGTTGCACTGCGCTGCCTGCCCCTACTTTTGCCGGCAACCTTCTCCCCCTTTTGACAAGTTCAAAGTTCATCAGCTTGAGCCGGGCTCCACCACATCCTGGTGCTTTTGAAATAAAAAGCGACATATATGTTTACAATTTGTAACGACAGATGGGGAAAAATCTGCGACGAGTTCATTTATACTTCAGGCGCTACATTAACGAAAAGGAAAGACGTAATGAAAAAACTGACTCTGATGATAGCTGCGGCAAGCCTGTCACTGTTATCAACTCAAAGTATGGCCGCTGATGGAAAAGTGGTGACTATGAATGAACTTGAATACGACACTAAGCTGGAACTGGCGCTGAGAAATGCTCAGCAAAGAGATTATGAAAGTGCTTTTCCGGTTTTACTGCAATATGCCAAATACGGTGACAAGCTGGCTCAAAATATAGTGGGTACCTATATGCTGGCAGGTGTGGGCACAAAGGAAAATATTGCTGAAGGTCTGACCTGGCTCGGTTTAGCTATAGAGCAAGAGGATCAGACCTGGATCAAACATTATGAATCTCTGACTAAAAATCTAAGCCCTGAGCATAAAAAAATGCTGGAAGAGCAGACAGAACAATACAGAGCTAAATACGGTTATCGCGCTCAGTTTATGGCGTGCCGGCAAGAACCTAAACAACTGGGGTCTAACTTAAAAACACATCGCTGCAGAAAAGTTAAAGATACAGAGCGTCAGGTTAAAGTAAAAATTTTTGACGAAACCAGCTCCTGAACCAAAACTACAGAATGAGGAGTGTTCCTCATTCTGTAACTTCGCCGCCCCCTTTGTCATATAAATGTCGAATAGTCGTCTTTGTTTTATCAACAAAAAGTAACCTTACTGAAACAAGCAACAGCTCTAATGTCGCGTGCAGATTTTTAATTCAACCGACATCGGAGTCAAAATGCAGAACAACAATTTCCAGATCGATAATTCGGGTATAGATCCACAAACCAACTTTTCTGATAACCCGGATTTTCAATCCGTGCTGGCTTCACGCCGCAGCTTTTTAAAAGGCTCGCTGGGCGCAGCCATTGCCACTATTATGGGCACAGCTTTAATAGGTTGCAGCAGCGATACCGCAGAACCCGTCACAGGTCCTGTGGGTGTCAAACCTGAACCTGCTCCGGTTTTATTGGGTTTTACCGCTATTGCAGCCAATCGTTTAGACACGGTAACGGTTCCTGCTGGTTATACAGCCCGTCCCTTTTTACCTATGGGCACCCCACTTTTAGGTAGTTACCCCGCTTATCTGGCTGATGGCAGCAACAGCGGTGCCGATATGGAACAGCAAGTCGGCGCACACCATGACGGTATGCACTTTTTCCCGTTAGATGCGCGCAGCAGCAATAAAAACAGCGATGAAGGCCTACTGGTATTTAACCATGAATATCTGGATGCCAACGTACTGCACCCTATGGGTCCTACAGGTTTACCACGCCCTGCTGACGAAGTACGTAAAGAAGTCGCAGCACATGGCGTGACTGTGGCTCATATCAAAAAAGACGCCCAAGGCCAGTTCCAACTGGTGCAAGGCAGCCCGCTGAATCGCCGTATTACCGGTGCAACTCCTATGGATATTACAGGACCAGTGCGCGGTGATGCCAAAGTCGTCACAAAATACAGCCAGGACGGCACCCGAACCCGCGGTACCCTCAATAACTGTGGTAATGGTTTTACGCCCTGGGGCACTTATTTAACCTGTGAAGAAAACTGGGCAGGTTATTTTATGAATGCTGATGCCACTAAACCCCGTGAGCACAGCCGTTATGGCGTCAGTAGCAGCAATGGCCGTTATTTTTGGGAAACAGCAGATTCAGGCGCCGATCAGTACCAGCGTTTTAATGCATCCAGCATAGGGGCTGATGCCACCGAAGATTACCGCAATGAACCCAATACTTTTGGCTGGATAGTAGAAATTGACCCATTTAACCCGGACAGCGTGCCACAAAAACGTACAGCTTTAGGCCGTTTTGGCCATGAAGGTATTATTTTTGGACCTGTAGTGGAAGGTCAGCCAATTACCGCCTACTCAGGTGATGATTCTACTTTTGAATACATCTACAAGTACGTATCCAAAGCCGCTTACTTTAAAGCCACAGCTGGTGGTCATTTACTGAATGACGGTACTTTGTATGTAGCTAAATTTAACGCAGATGGTTCAGGCGAATGGCTGGCTTTAGATATCAATAATCAGGATCTGATGGCGAAAGCTGCTTTAGCTGGCGTTAGTTTCGACAGTCAGGCCGACTTATTAATCAATACCCGCCTCGCTGCTGATATTGCCGGTGCAACTAAAATGGACAGACCTGAGTGGGGGGCAGTGCATCCAACTACAGGTGAAGTGTATTTTACCCTGACCAACAATACAGGCCGTAAACCTGAGCAAATTGACCCGGCCAACCCTCGCGCCAATAACGCTACAGGTCATATTATTCGCTGGAAAGAAAATGCAGCAACTCAGGGATTGAGTTTTAACTGGGACATCTTCCTGCTGGCTGGTGATGTAGGTACAGCGACACCCGGCACTAACCTGACTCTGACCGCAGATAACCATATGGCAAGCCCGGATGGCTTATGCTTCAGTACCAACGGTTTACTCTGGATCCAAACCGATATGAGTGGCTCGCAACAAGGTGAAGGTCCTTATGGCAATAACCAGATGTTAGTCGCAGACCCTGTCACCCGTACCATAAAACGCTTTTTTGTCGGTCCGGTAGATGCAGAAGTCACAGGTCTGGCTTTTACCCCAGATTTAAAGACCATGTTTGTTAATATCCAACACCCCGGCGATCGCTCTACACCCACCCAGTTCACCAGTAACTGGCCAGCCAACGACGGTACCAGCAGACCACGTTCTGCCACAGTAATTATCACCAAAGATGATGGCGGCGTTATAGGTTCTTAATAGGTTTTTTCTGAATCCAAAACGCCGGTCGTAAAACCGGCGTTTTTGTTTTACTGAGTGGCGATTAAGGGGTTTCGACAATCAAGGATGTCAGTTTGCGCACCAGTGGCAATATCAGCAGCAATACCGGATAAGCCACCACCCAGGATAATCCCCAGGCCCCCAGCCAGATCTGCAACTCAAAACCGCTAAAGCCAGTGCTTTTTAACGTACTGATCAAAGACACGATACAACTCATGATAATGGATAAAATCAGCGGCATGACATAAGCCATTGAACGCGCAGGTAGTTTTTTAAAAACAGTAGTCGACATCACAAAGCTCATCAAATAAAAACATGCTTACATCATAAAGGCTGTGCCTGATATTCCACGACAAAGCGGAACACTATGCGACTAAAATAAAAAACCGCACACAAGCTATCAACCCGACCTAATACCCTAACTTAGGTGCATCAAAATTTTCCGGTTCATCGCTGTAAATACAGACATTCCAGTCCTGAGCCAGGCCTGTTTCAGCCAGACAATAGGTCTGGAAAAAGTCTTTAATTTCATTACGCTGGCAATGGGCTTCAAAACTTTGTATGTCCGCCCAAATTTCATTAAAGACGATTGGGAAACTTTTGCCTTCAGCAAAAGGGCTTGAAATATGGCGGGTGACTCTGTACTGCAGGCAACCATCTTCACGCAAGGTATTGGCTTCCAGGCCTTGCAGCACCTTAAAAAGTTCGGCTTCTTTACCTGGCTTAGGCAGGAACTGGGCTATGCAATAGACTTTTTTTGACATTAGTTTTCCTTAGATTCATTGCTGACAGGCCAGCTTTGTAGCTGACGGCTTGATTTAAATTGATGCTCCAATCCGGTGACTGGATCGATAAAACTCAAATGTTTGGCCAACAATTGCAGCGGCTTTGAAAACTCCAACTGCTGTGCAGGCTGTTTTGGTAATAAGTCCGGGTAGTATTTATCAAATAAAATGGGGCAACCCAAAGACAGCATATGCAGACGCAGCTGATGGGTTTTTCCTGTATGGGGGCTTAATTCAAATAACCCAAAATCCGCTCTTTTATCGACCAGGCTCAGGCTGGAAAAGGCATTCGCCTCCCCTTCCACCTGTTGCATTAAAAAAGCCGGAGTCGATTTTTCCAGACGGTTTTTTACCTGCCAGTGCTGAGGTAATTCCAGTTGCTGTTGTGCTTCAGATAACTTCGCCACCGCCTGATAATCTTTACTGACCTTGCCATCAGCAAACAACTGATAATACAAAGGACGGCTTTGGCTATTGACGGAAAACAACACCAGACCTGCGGTTTCTTTGTCTAGTCTGTGTACTGCCACCACATCCTGCAATCCGGTATCCCGTTTTACCCTTTCCAGCAGGCATTCGTTAACAAATTCACCACCTGGTGTGACAGGTAAAAAATGTGGTTTGCAGGCCACCACTATATGGTCGTCCTGATAAATCATCTGATGGGCAAAAGGAATTAAAGGTTCGGCCCCTACTTCGCGGTAGTAACAAACTCTGCGGCTGGGTAAAAAGGCAGTGTTGGCATGGATCACTTCGCCACCAAACCAAAACACTTTGCCCTCTGCGACTCGTTGTCGCCAAATAGCAGCGTCGATGCGGTGAAATTTTTCAATCAAAAAATTCAGTACAGTGCCCCAGCCCAGATCTTTGGGCGGCAAGGTGATTTCGGAAGCTTGTTTTGCTTTACTCATAGGCCCTCACTCAAGAGGGCTCAGAGTTAAAACCTTTCGGGGATCCTCGTCAACCGCTTTTAGCCTTCAGCTTTAAATAATCCGGGCAACATGCGTTTTAAAGTGTTGTCTTTTAATCTGTAGTGATGAGCCAGTGCCCCCAGGGTATGAACGGCAATCAACAGATAACCAGCCTTGCCCACTAATTCGTGAATTTCTTTAATGGAAGACGCCAGATCAGGATCCGGTCCTATCAAAGCTGGTAGTTGAAAGCCCCAGAACGGTATCACTTTATCGCCAGCACTTAATATCAGCCATCCAAGCAATGGCATCAGCAGTAAAAAGCCATAAAGTGCCAGATGCATCAGTGCTGATATTTTTAATGCTGTAGCTGAAGGCGCTGGTACTATGGGCGGTATAGGGCTAAAACGCCTGACCACAAGGCGCAACAAGGTAATAAACCATACACTTAACCCCAACACAAAATGCACTTCTTTGATTAGATCACGCTCTGCGGTACCTTTTTCAAAAATGCCTCTGAATTCAATACTGGCATAGATAGCAATAATCAACAGCACGGTCAGCCAGTGCAAAGACACCATCCAGTTGCTGTAATTTTGTTGTGAAGCACGCATAACAACCTCTGTTTTTGGTTTCATTTTTAAATTCTGCCAGCAAAAACTTAAGGCAAGCTGAGCTGGTACAGGCTCAGTCTGACTTCTGTTAATTCAGGCTAAATAACAACAGACCAGCTAAACCCAAAACGAGTGTTGCCGCACTGATACGCAGCGCCAGAGTCCGGGTTCCTGCCACCCATACCATAGCTGTCTTCACCAGTGAATTACTTAAGATGGCAATACCAATAGCTGTGGCGGCCAGATCAAGAGCCTGACTGCGCGCCGCATAATCGGCTAAAGACAAACTAATGGCATCAACATCTGTTAAACCTGCCAAAGCAGCTAACCAATACAACCCCTGACCCGGCGCATAATGTTCCGCCAGTTTGACCGACAGCAACACCAGCGCAAATAACAAAGCAAACTGAATAGCGGACCATAAGCTAAAAGGATTTTTTACCGGCAGATCAGTGGCAGCAGACGCTGCTTGCAGCCTGTGTCCCAGCAGAAAAAATGCGCTGGTCAAGGCTGCAGTTAACAATGCCAGCCCCAGCAAAGGCCAAAGTAATTGTTGCATTAAAGGCACAGAAACAGCGGTGACAATTAATAAAACCCGGCCAAACATCACCAGCCAGGACAGTAAAATACCAGACACTAACCTGTTGGCTGCACCGCTGTCCGTTTCTGTTTTACTACTGCGGGCAAAACTTAAAGTCATAGCGGTAGACGACACCAGCCCACCTGTAAGGGCCGTGATCATGGTTCCTTTTACTGATCCGAAGAAACGCACAGCTATATAACCGACCAGGGACAATCCAGAGATTAAAATCACCAGCAGCCACAGCTTATAAGGATTCAGCGCCTGCCAGGGATCAACGCTATGGTTCGGTAATAAAGGCAACACAATAAAACTTGCGATCAGAAGCTTCAGGCCAGCGTATAAATCGTCAGCACCAATTTTACTGACCAGCCCATGCAAAGGCTCCCGAAAAGCCAGAATAGCCGAAGTTAAAATGGCCAGAGACACGGCAATTTCAGCAAAACCAAAAATTACAGCGCCACCTAATAAGCACACCGTAATAGCAGACAATTCACTGGTTAAACCTAAAGCCACAGGGCTGTTTTTATTCTCCAGATAATAAGAGCTCAGCACTATGACAGACACCGCAGCTAAAGCCGCGATAAAAAGCCATGGCGTTTGCAAATACACCGACAACCAGGCACTGACAGCCCCTAACTGGGCAAACAGGATATAAGTACGAACTCCGGCAAAAGAGCCGGGGTGGTTATTGTTTTTGTGCTTTTCCCGCTCTATGCCCACCAGAGCGCCAATTAATAACGCGATCAGAAAGTTCTGTGCCAGTGTTACGTCAAATCCAGCCATAATTCATAGCCTTAATTATTTGCTCCCAGCATAGCTGAATTTAACCTTGTTCTATTGATCTGTCGCAAAAAACGCAGCGCTCAACGGCAAAACAGCACTAATTACAACACAACTCTTGAATCCAACGATCTGCGCACCCATTGCACTCTTACTTTTATACCAAACGGTATTGAATGCAATATTCACAGCGTAGCGGAGATTTGATGATCCCTTTATCCATTTTAGATTTAGCCCCCGTGCCTTCGGGCAGCAGTATTAGCGACAGTTTTGCCAATAGCAAAACTCTGGCGCAGTTGGCCGATGCTTTGGGTTACCATCGCTACTGGCTGGCTGAGCATCACAATATGCCGGGTATTGCCAGCGCGGCAACCTCTTTACTGATCAGTCACTTAGCTGCAGCCACCTCACGGATCCGTCTGGGGGCTGGTGGCATTATGCTGCCGAATCATTCACCTTTGGTGATAGCCGAACAATTTGGCACTTTAGCCACTTTGTACCCAGACCGGATTGACTTAGGTTTAGGCCGTGCACCAGGCAGTGATCAACTGACAGCGCGGGCCTTGCGGCGTAACCGCATGGAAACTGAAGATCAGTTCCCGGCCGATATCCTTGAATTGCAGCAGTATTTTGGTCCGGTAAAGCCAAATCAAACCATCCAGGCTGTACCAGGGCAAAATCTGCATCTGCCTTTATGGATCTTAGGGTCGAGTTTATATGGCGCTCAACTGGCGGCCCATATGGGTTTACCTTATGCCTTTGCCTCGCATTTTGCCCCGGCCATGATGGAACAGGCCGCAGCTTTGTATCGCCGGGAATTTAAGCCTTCAGCTCAACTGGATAAACCTTATCTGATGCTGGCGCTGAATGTCTTTGCCGCTGAAACCACAGCTGAAGCTCAGCGTCTTTTCACGTCACCCCAGCAACAGTTTGTTAATTTAGTGCGTGGTGTGCCGGGTTTATTACCTGCACCAGTAGAGGATATGGACCAGATCTGGCAAGCCCATGAAAAATCTTACGTGAAACAAGCCCTTGCCTGCTCAGTGATCGGTAATCCGGCCGAAGTAAAACAAGGCATACTGAATTTTATCACAACACATCAACCGGACGAGTTGATGCTGACGGCCATGATGCACGACCCCAAAGCCCGTCAACACTCCTTCCAGATTGCAGCAGAACTAATCGCTGATTAGTTCTGTTGTTTCGTTATTGATACGGATGCTTCGTTTTTAACCAGACGAAGCACTCTGCAGCCAAATTCTGTACAAATAGCTATACATGCGATCGCTTACATTTAATTACACTTGAAAATAAAGATTAACATTCAGGTTGCTTTTTCATCGCAAAAAATGGCATTAAGAAGATGCTGATATACAGCACTGAATGCGACAAGGCTCCAATTAAATGCGACAAAAGCACAAAAGATGCATAAGCGCAGTGGAGTTCATAATAATAAGCAATGGGAACAACTCAATGAAAATCAATAAATTAAGCAAAATCTCTTTCGCTACTTTAATGGCTTTAGGCTGCACCACTGTGGCAGCAGCAGATCGGGTTATTATTCAGGTCGACAATGCTAATAAAGGTATAGTCACCGCATTAACAAAACAGCTGGGTGGCGACGTAAAAGTAGATGCAGATGGTTTTATCGCTGCTCAGTTCAATGGTAAATCTGTTGATGAAATCAAAGGTATTCTGAAAAACCCTCATATCAAACTGATTGAAGAAGATTTAGTACGTAAACCAATGGCGTTATTTAATGACGACGCTGGTGATCCAATGCAACAACAAATCACACCTTATGCTGTGTATCAATCTCAGGCCAATCAGGTGCAATTTAACCCTGGCGCAGGTATCAAAGTCTGTGTCATTGACTCAGGTTTAGACCAGTCTAACCCTGATTTTAACTGGGGCAGCATCACAGGTGATAACGATTCAGGCACAGGCAACTGGAATGTTAATGGTGGCCCACACGGCACTCACGTGGCCGGAACTATTGGTGCTGCGGATAACGGTTTTGGTGTGATAGGTATGGCCCCTGGCGTAGCTATGCATATCATCAAAGTATTTAACGCTGAAGGTTGGGGTTATTCGTCAGATCTGGCTTATGCCGCACAAAAATGTAAAAACGCAGGCTCAGACATTATCAGCATGAGCTTAGGCGGTGGTGGTGCCAATACCACTGAATCCAACGCCTTTAAAACCTTTACCGACGCTGGTGGTTTAGTTATAGCCGCAGCAGGTAACGACGGCAACAATGTGCGCTCTTACCCTGCAGGTTACCCTTCTGTCATGATGATAGGAGCCAACGACAATAACAACAATATCGCAGACTTCTCCCAATTCCCAAGCTGTACAGCCAACGGCAAAACAGATGAGACTATTTGTGTGGAAGCCACAGCTGGTGGTGTAGACACCTTGTCCACCTACCCTGCCGATATGGCAACCAGCGCCACCTTGAGTGCCAACGGTACTCCTTATGCCACCTCTGCGATGGAAAATCCGGGTTCAGCCAGTGCAGCTACATTCTTTATGGGCACAGCGGAAACTGTCAACTCAGGCGCAGCCGGTAAGATTTGTATGATTGACCGTGGTGTGATCTCTTTCCACGACAAAGTGAAAAACTGCCAAAACTCTGGTGGTGTAGGTGCTGTCATCATTAACAACACAGCTGGCATGTTGTACGGCACTTTGGGTGAAGGTTCTGCTAACACTACATCAATCCCTGCAGTAGGTGCGGCTTTTGAAGACAGGACTGCGCTGTTGGCCGCTACTACTGCATCCATCAACATCGGCACCAGCGATTATGGTCTGATGAGCGGAACTTCTATGGCAACGCCGGCTGTTTCAGGTATTGCAGCTCTGGTGTGGTCAAATCACCCGGGCTGTACTGGTACTCAAATCCGTAATGCGTTAAAAGCGACGGCAAAAGACGCAGGTGCTGCGGGCAAAGATGTGTACTTCGGTTATGGTATTGTGCAGGCCGCTGCTGCGCATCAGTACCTGACGACCAATGGTTGTGGTGGTGGCACTACAACTCCGGGCATCAGCCTGACTTTACAGGGCGTATCCAGCAAAGGTAAACGTTATGTCGACCTGACATGGGCCAGTGCGACCACCAGCTCAGTTGATATTTACCGCAACAACGTCAAAGTACTGACCACAACCAATGACGGCGCACATCGTGATGGCCCGTTAAACCGTGGCAGCTATAGTTATAAAGTCTGTGAAGCGGCAAGCACCACCAAGTGTAGTGCCAGCACTTCTATCAGTCTGTAATTAATCATTGGGGTCAGAGTAAAATTAAACCTGCCGGTTTAATTTTACTCTGGCCCCAATTTCAGAACTTAGCGCCTATGCTGAGTTTTTGATGTAAATCGCGGCTGTCCGCCGAAATAATCAGCCCCTGATTTAACACTGCGTCAATTTTTGACCAGTCAAAATCAACAGAAAATGACAGGCGGATCCGCTCTGTCAGGTAATAATGCAAGCCTGAACTCAGATTCACATCATGACCAAATTTGATAAAACTCACCGGCTGATTCACAGGTTTTAAATAACTGCCTTCGCTAAATACCTCAAAGCTACTTTGCGGCCATAAATAGCGCAGATCCCACTCCAGCTGCAGATGGCGAAAATCCAGACTTTGCCTGTCGCCAAGAAACAGCTCAAGACCCTCAGTTTCTTTAAAATAAGTCCGTTTGACGCCGGCCAAAGCTATCAGCTCGACCCGCAGTTCAGCTGTATCGTAAAAGCTGTAGCCGACACCTGAACTCAAATCGATATTTTTGTAATCGGACGCCATAAAATCCTGTGCATAATCTGCTTTATTACGCCAGAACAACTGAGGCTGAAAAAAATAGTCGGCGCCGGGATTGAGCAGATACTTGTGGCTTTTCTTTAATGCATTACTGGTTTCATAATCGTATTTGCCATCAAAGGTCAGCCGCATATTGTCATCACGTTGCTCAAAGGCGGTTTTGAAGCCCAGATTGTCCGTACTGCTGCTACTGCGTTTTTTACCCGCGGTTAAATCTACACTGTAATGCCGTACCGGCTGATTTTTAATCACTACAGTCTGAGGTTCTGCCACAACAGCAGTTGCAACAGGAAGTAACTTTTGCTGTTCAATACGATCAATCTGAGTTCGGGGCAATTGCACCTGACCGGAGTACGGCAGATTTAAAAAGACAATATCTTTGTCCTGCTGAGTGATAGTGCCTGTTAATCTGTCTCCATTTTTCATCCATATCACAACATTGTGCTCTGACGACGCATCACAAAAAAAACAACAGAATAAAGCAACAAGCAGCAGTGTTTTGGTCACAGACATCTTCCCTGAATACATACCATAAAAGAGGATGCTTTAAGTTTAACAGCAGATTGCCTTATGCTGTATTGGTAAAAGAAAAGGAGCCAGTGGCTCCCTTTGCACTTACTGTATGATTATTTTGGTAATACAACAGAATCAATCACATGAATAACGCCATTGCTGGTTTCAATATCAGTACTGATCACCTTGGCACCATCCACATAAACCACACCGTCTTTCACGGCAATTTTCAGCTCCTGGCCTTGCACAGTTTTGGCTGATGTTAACTTCACCACATCAGAGGCCATCACCTTACCTGCCACCACATGGTAAGTCAGTACCTTGCCAAGCGCTGCTTTGTCTTTTAACAGCGCCTGTAAATCTGCTGCCGGAACTTTAGCAAAAGCAGCATCATTGGGAGCAAACACAGTAAAAGGGCCAGTTCCTTTTAAAGTATCCACCAGATCTGCGGCTTTGACCGCTGTGACCAGGGTGTTAAAGCTACCCGCAGTGACTGCAGTATCAACAATATCAGCTTTGGCTGAAGCATAAGATGCAGCAGAAACAACCAAAGCTGCAGAGAGAACGGTTAACTTCAATAATGAGCGAAATTTCATACAGATTTCCTTTTAGTTGAACATAAAACCCGCAGAAGAAAACGCTGTTTCCCCCTAAAAAGATCAAAAGTATATTTGTTTATTTTCTGTGAACCTTTGCAGAAAAAATCCGTAATACGGCGAAAAAACCGGCAAGATTATCCCGGCTATTTATGCACTTATGCTGCGCTGTTTTGTTCTGTTTACAACCCTGCATCCGGCTAATGTACCGGTCAGAACAAAATAAAGATTGCATATCGAAATTTAACGATATATATTTCGCCATATCGCGATATACAAATATGGATTAAACGATGAGCTCTGCAGAACTCGACGAGATGATCAAGGCCCTGTCCCACCCGGTGCGACGGGATATTTTAAACTGGCTGAAACAGCCCGAAGTCTATTTTGCCGATCAGGAGCACCCGCTGAGTATTGGGGTTTGTGCCGGCAAAATCGATCAGAAAACGGGGTTGTCTCAGTCGACCGTATCCGCCCATCTGGCCACTTTGCAACGAGCTGGTTTTATCAGCAGTAAAAAAGTAGGCCAGTGGAATTTTTTCTCGCGCAATGAAGAAGTGATTCAACAGTTTCTGGCGCGGTTAACTGATCAACTTTAAGGAGTTACAGATGCCAACTTTATTTGATGCCATCACGCTGGGTGATTTAACCCTGAAAAACCGTATTGTGATGGCGCCTTTAACCCGCTGTCGTGCTGATGAAGGCCGGGTACCCAATGCCATGATGGCTGAATATTACAGTCAGCGTAGCAGCGCAGGTTTAATTTTATCTGAAGCCACTTCTGTCACCCCTATGGGCGTGGGTTACCCGGACACACCAGGTATTTGGTCAGATGCTCAGGTTGAAGGCTGGAAATTAGTCACAGAGGCGGTACACAAAGCGGGCAGTCGTATTTTCCTGCAACTCTGGCATGTAGGCCGTATTTCTGACCCTCTTTATTTAAATGGCGAAAAACCAGTGGCGCCAAGTGCTGTGCGTCCGGCTGGTCATGTCAGTCTGGTACGCCCAATCAAAGACTTTGAAGAGCCACGGGCTTTAAGCCTAAACGAAATCAAAGAGGTAGTTGCAGCCTATCGCCAGGGTGCAATCAATGCCAAAGCCGCAGGTTTTGACGGTGTACACATACACGGAGCGAACGGCTATTTGCTCGATCAGTTCCTGCAGGACAGCACCAACTTACGTGATGATGAATACGGTGGCTCGCTGGAAAACCGTGCCCGTTTATTACTGGAAGTCACAGACGCTTGTATTGATGTCTGGGGCAAAGACAGAGTGGCTATGCATTTGGCGCCTCGTATGGATGCTCACGATATGGGGGATTCAAACCGCACTGCCACTTTTGGTTATGTCGCGACTGAACTGGGCAAACGTGGTATTGCTTTTATCTCTGCCCGCGAACATCCGGCTGAAGACAGCATCACTCCACTGATTAAACAGTTATTTGGTGGCCCTGTGATCGCCAATGAAAAATTCAGCAAAGCAGAAGCCAATCAATGGCTGGCCGAAGGCAAAGCTGACGCTATCGCCTTTGGTATTCCTTTTATTGCCAATCCGGATTTACCCAAACGCCTGGAGGCAGACGCACCGTTAAACCCACCACGACCAGAACTGTTTTACGGCAAAGGCCCGGTGGGTTATACCGACTACCCGACACTGGCTTAACAGAGCTGATTAAATAACACAAAGGGCCTGACGGCCCTTTGTGTTATTTATGGTGTTTCCGGCGAACCGGACACTAAGCTGCAGACAAAAGTCCGGCTTAGTTCAGCTCAGAGCGCGCTCCAGATTGCCCCCCTGCTGTGTCAGGTTGCTCGCTGCTGTGGTTTTGTCCTGACTGTTTAGCCAGCAACTTTTCTGGCTCAAGTTCAAATAACTGTTTCGCCTGTTCCGCGGCCAGAGGGTACCAAACGGCCTTGTCATCGCGTTTGATCAGGTATTGATCCTGTTGTTTTTGCAGCTGATAACTATGTTTGGCACTCAGACTCTGAACCTCCAACTGAAGTTGTTGCTCAGGCTGTTTCAAAGCCAGCGGCTTGACTGGCGGACCGCTGACCTGTAGTGAGCTGAACAGCTGCTGCAGTTGGGCGGCCAGGGCAGTATCTGCCATTTGCGGTTCTCCTTGCGCAGCACGCACCTGCCATTGACCAGCCTCTTTTTGCAGCTCCAGCTGCGGCAGTTTGATCCGATTCACCTGACTGATTTGCAGCAGGCTGCGGTCAAACCACTGCTCAGGCTCTGTGCTCCAATCCAAAGTGTTTATCTGCTGCTGATAAATTTCAGCTTCTTTGTCACGTCTCAAATACAACTGTTTAAATGCCGGACTGGACCCAAGGTAAATCAGTTGCTGCGAAGCCCCGCTCGCTAACGTCAGCTTCCACTGATATTTATCCTCTGCCACTTCAAATCTGGCCTGACTGGCGTCAGTCTCTGCGACAGGCCAATGCAAGCGGGCTTTTTCCAGCTCGGTTAACAATGCTGTGATCTTGGCTGGTCGGGCTGGCTCGTGCTGTAACGCAGGCAAGCGCCAGGCTCCATCCTGATGCACCAGGTGCAAAGTTTTACCCTGATGTTCCAGCTTAATTTCTGTCAGCTGTTTTGGATCCAGCGCAAGCAAAGCACTCGCCTCTGGCTGCTGCTGATCTTGCCACCATAATGCCCCCGCCAGCAACAATTGCGCTGCCGCAACCACAGATAATCCAATCGTTAGTGTTTTCATCAGCTTGCCTCCTTATTGTGCTGTCACTACACGATACAGTTGCTGCAAACGGCGACGTTGCAGCCAGCGCTGAATAAGTGCAATACCGAGGATCAATACCAGCACCAGCGCATAATTCAGATACTCCAAAAACTGCTGCTCAGCTCTGTCCAGTGGCGGTAAAGTGCGATTAAACTGACCACGGGCCCGGATATCTAATAACGCAGGATCAGCCGTCGCCCAATCCACTGTATTGGCCAGTAACTGCAGATTGTTCAGAAACTCTGAGCCCTGAGCGCCACCAACCAACTGACTGACCGCATCACTGAACATATCGTTGGAACCGAATAGTATTAAACGGGCTCCGGCATTAGCCTGCTCGAGCACAGGGTAAAGTTCAGTATTGGTCTTGTTTTGCTCAGGCACAGATTTTTCATTCTCGCCTTTTGCTTCATCCGCTTTCTGATCCTGTAAAGGTGAAGCTTTACCGCTAAACCAGGATTTAAACTGGCCTTCCAGCATCACTGCCACTGTCTGCGAACCAGCAGTGTCACCTGATGGATAACTGACTTGTCCTGAGGCATCCAGGGTTGGCATCACACTGGTTTGCCCGCTTAACCAGCTTCCTTTGGACGAGTGCAGCAGCGGTGTTACCCTGATATTTTCTTTGTTTTGAATATCAAAGGGGCTGGCCCAGGGCACCACCAACTGGGGCAGTTGACTGAATAACGGCATCTCAGCCATAGCATCCTGTCGTATGTCGGCAAACCATGGATAATCCAGTAGCCTCATGTCCTGAAAGGTAAAACCACCCGCCTGACGTGTGACTGGCACTGGTAAAGCGGCATGTTGTGGATCAAGCAGCAGAGTGGAATTCTGTTGTACGCCATACTGCTCCAGCCACTGGTTCAGACCACTCTGATAAGGCCGCACCGCTAAGTTCTCTCTGCTTAAACTGGCTTTAAAAGGTGAGGTGGCCATCAGTACTGTGCCGCCCTGCATCAAAAACTGATCCACAGCAAAAAGTTGTGTCTGGGATAAATTCTCTGGCGCCATCACAAACAGCACGTCGGCTTTGGTACTGACCTTACCGTCAGTTAAATCCTCCGCTTCAACGTTGAAATTATCGGCTAATAAAGCATTCAAACCGCTGAACTCATTAGCCGGATAACCGTAGCCGCTGCTACCCTGCGGCGTCACCAGCGCTACTGTTTTTGCACCATGGCCAGACAAACGTGAAATACCAGCTTTGAGTTGGCGCTCAAAACTTTCGACACTAAAATCATCCAGAGTTAGCGCTAATTGCTGTGGGCCCTGCTGCAACTGCATACTGAACCAGAAGCCCTCTGCCGCAAAAGGATCCAGCTTCACCTTGCTCAAACCAAACTCTTGCTGCAGATTGTCTTTTAATGCGCTATCTGCGTCAGGATCCAGTCGCTGCACGCTGAACTTGCCTTCAGCTGTTTTAGCCAGCTGTTCAGCACTTTGCTGCAACTGGGTCGCAAAAGATTTCAGCTGCGCAGGTAACTGCTGATCGTCTGACCAATACAGTTTCAGACTGACTGGTTCAATGACTGCAGCAAACAGATCATGGCCGGCATAATAGTCCTGCTGTACTTTTTTCACGGACCGGGTGATGTCCAACTCCGGATTTCTTAACAGCACTTCCAGATCATTTTCACCTCTGGATTTCACGTCAATCAGCTCGCGAAAACCCAACACCTGATACTCAGAACCGTACTGGATCAACAGATTAAAATAGGAGCTGACGATAGAAGACTGATAGCGGTCTGCGATTTGGAAAGGCACTGGCGTGATGTTAAAGCGCTGATTCGCCTCTTGCTCCAACTCAGGTTCAGTGGTCGGATCAATCCATTCTACCCTGACTTTGCCGCCACCACTGATTTGATATTCTTTTAACAAATCCTGCAGTTGTGGCACTAAGGGCGCCAATAACGGATGGGTTTGTCCGGAAAAATAGCCACGGATCAATAAAGGCTCAGTCAAGCTCTGCAGTTGCTGTTGGGTCGCCTCAGACAACGAATACTGTTTACCCGCCGTGCTGTCATAACGCAGTTGAGTCAGTTGCCCAAGCCACATATTCACTAACAACAGGTTCAACACGGCCAATGCGCTCAACCATTGCCACTGACGGGCACTGTTGGACAAACGGCTTGAAAAACGTTCTTTTTCAAGAACATAAATATTTAACACTAAAAAGGTCAGCACCAGGGCAAGGTAATAATACAGATCACGAAAATCCAATACGCCTCTGGTGATCGCATCAAAACGCGAACCTGTGCCAATGAAATTCAGGTAAGAGGCTACAGACTGACTGAATAAGCCAGTGATCAGCGGATGCCCGACCAAATAGAGTGCCCCACAAAATGCGATACTCAAGAGCAAACTGACAATCTGATTATCCGAGCGGGCTGAAACAAACAGACCTATGGCCAGATAACAACTGCCCAGCAGCACTGAAGCCAGATACCCTGCCAGCACAGGACCCCAATCCAGTTCAGCCAGCAAGGCTACAGTCACAGGCAAAGGCAAGGTGATCCCTAAAGCCAGCAGTAGTAACACAAAACAGCCCAAAAACTTACCAAGCACAAAATGCCAGACCGGAGAGCCCTGGGTCAGTACTGCTTCCAGTGTGCCGCTGCGTCGCTCTTCGCTCCAGACTTTCATCGTCAGTGCTGAGGTTAAAAACAATAACAATAGTGGCATCCAGCTAAACAAGGGCCGGACATCGGCAATATTGCGGGCAAAAAAGGCTTCACCCCAGAAAAACACAAAAAGCTCAACTGCGGCAAAACTGGCTAAAAATAACCAGGCCACAGGAGAGGCAAAAAATAAAGTCAATTCTTTACGCGCTACAGACCAGATTAAACTACTGGCTTTTGCTGCATTCACATCAGGCTGCATCTTTCACCTCCGTTTTCTGGTGATGTGAACTAAATAAGCTCTGTAAATCCTGTTGCTGCAGGTTGAGCTGATACAAAGCATGGCCTGCACTGACCAGACGCTGAGCCACTTCAGCGCACAATGCTTTGTGATCCGAATCGACAGCCAGCTCCAGCCTGAACCATTGTTCACTTTGCAGCGTCATGCTCAGCACTTCAGGGATGTCACTGAGTAGCTGTTTTAACGCTTCAAGGCTGATGTCGCTACCCAACTGCACCACGCTCTCCGATGTCAGAGCATCCACAGCCCGGTCCAGTACCAGACGTCCTTGCTGGATCAGCAAGACTCTGCTGCACAGCGCCTGCACTTCCTGCATGATATGTGTAGACAGAATCACCGTAGCATCCTGTGCGATCTGCTGGATCAGCTCGCGCATCTGCAAGGTCTGGCTTGGATCCAAACCATTGGTTGGCTCGTCGAGGATCAATAACCGGGGTTTGCCCAAAATGGCCTGAGCCACACTTAAACGCTGTTTATAGCCACGGGATAAGGTTTCTATTTTAGCCTCGAGTTTGTCCTGCAGCATGGTAGCAGCCACTACCCTGCGGATCTCTGCGGCACGACTGTCACTGCTCAATGCCTTTAGGCTGGCTGCATAATCCAGATAATCCAGCACCGTCATATCCGGATAAAGTGGCAAATGTTCGGGTAAATAACCTAGCTGCTGCTGAATTAAACGCCTTTGCTGCTGAATGTTGAGACCATCCAGCAGAATTTGACCGCTGTCAGCTTCAAGATAGCCGCTCAGCATTTTCATGATAGTGGTTTTACCTGCGCCATTGTGGCCAAGCAAACCAATAATCTCTCCTTTTTTAATGGTGAAACTGACATCATCTACCGCCAGATGGCTGCCATACCGACGGCTGATGTTCTGAACCTGCAACATGTTCAATATCCTCCCCTAGTGAACTGCAAGTGCATAACCTAAACCAGGACAGTTGATACGGCATCCACAAGCAGCGCATTCTGAGAGCAGGCTCAGTCGTACAAAACTTGTTTTTAACCTGACTCTTAATTTGTGAGCCAAGGGGCAGGATGCCGGATAAATTCCCGTAAAAACAAAGTGTCAGACGATTGACAAAGCGAAATATAGGGTCAATTTTGTTGATCCCAAGGGGGATGGACTACAGAAAGGCAAGACGATTAAGTACAACAATGATCAGGGCCACACCAGATCGCTAAATTGTCAAAAAACACGCTTCAACGCGCTCTGTCAAGGATTTAGCCTTTCGTCTTGCAGACTGTAAAACAGGAGATAAAAAATTCATAAACGCAGTTGATTTTTTTTCGGGCAAATTAAAATAAATTCCTGTATATTGTCGCCCTATTTTACAACCACTAGCTAATCGAGATGACTATGTCAGCAGATTTATCCTTATACAGAAACATTGGTATCTTCGCCCACGTTGATGCCGGCAAAACAACTACTACCGAGCGTATCCTGAAACTGACCGGTAAAATCCATAAGATAGGTGAAGTTCACGAAGGTGAATCAACCACCGACTTCATGGTTCAGGAAGCTGAGCGTGGTATTACTATCCAGTCCGCAGCTGTAACCTGTTTCTGGAAAGGCCACCGTTTCAACGTAATCGATACACCAGGCCACGTTGACTTCACTGTTGAAGTATACCGTTCTCTGAAAGTATTAGACGGTGGTATCGGTGTATTCTGTGGTTCAGGTGGTGTTGAACCTCAGTCAGAAACTAACTGGCGTTATGCGAACGACGCGAAAGTTTCCCGTCTGATTTTCGTAAACAAACTGGACCGTATCGGTGCTGACTTCATCCGTGTAACTGAACAGGTGAAAAACGTACTGGGCGCTCAGCCGTTAATCATGACTCTGCCAATCGGCCGTGAAGACACTTTCGTTGGTGTGGTTGACCTGCTGAGCGAAAAAGCCTACGTGTGGGATGACTCTGGCCAGCCAGAAAACTACAAAGTAGTAGATATTCCAGCTGATATGGCTGACGACGTTGCTATGTACCGTGAACAGCTGATCGAAACTGCAGTTGAGCAAGACGACGACCTGTTAATGGCGTACATGGAAGGCGAAATGCCAACTGTGGAACAAGTCAAAGCTTGTATCCGTAAAGGTACACGTGAACTGGCATTCTTCCCAACTTACTGTGGTTCAGCCTTCAAAAACAAAGGTATGCAATTACTGTTAGACGCTGTTGTTGATTACTTACCGTCCCCGACTGAAGTAAACCCACAGCCGCTGACTGATGAAGAAGGTAACGAGACTGGCGAATACGCTATCGTTTCTGCTGATGAGCCGTTCCGCGCTTTAGCGTTCAAGATCATGGATGACCGTTTCGGCGCCCTGACCTTTATCCGTATTTACTCTGGTGTTCTGAACAAGGGTGATACCCTGTTGAACTCGTACACTGGTAAAACTGAACGTATCGGCCGTATGGTTGAGATGAACGCGAACGATCGTACTGACCTGACAACAGCTCAGGCCGGTGACATCATCGCGCTGGTTGGTCTGAAGAACAACACTCAGACTGGTCACACTCTGTGTGATCCTAAAGCACCTTGTACTTTAGAACCAATGATTTTCCCAGAGCCGGTAATCTCTATCTCTGTTACACCAAAAGATAAAGGTTCTGTTGAGAAGATGGGTATCGCTATCGGTAAGATGGTGGCTGAAGATCCAACTTTCCGTGTTGAAACTGACGTTGACTCAGGCGAAACCATTCTGAAAGGTATGGGTGAACTGCACTTAGATATCAAAGTAGACATCCTGAAGCGTACTTACGGTGTTGAATTAGTAGTAGGCCAGCCTCAGGTTGCTTACCGTGAAACTATTACCCGTGAAGTGGAAGATAGCTACACGCACAAGAAACAGTCTGGTGGTTCAGGTCAATACGGTAAAATCGACTACCGCATTCGTCCGGGCGAGCCAAACTCAGGCTTTGCTTTCAAATCAACAGTAGTTGGTGGTAGCGTTCCAAAAGAATTCTTCCCAGCTATCGAAAAAGGCTTCGAGTCTATGATGTCAACCGGTACTCTGGCTGGCTTCCCTGTATTAGACGTAGAAGTAGAACTGTTTGATGGTGGTTTCCACGCAGTTGACTCTTCAGCTATCGCATTCGAAATCGCAGCGAAAGCCGCATTCCGTCAAACTATGCCTAAAGCTGGTGCACAACTGTTAGAACCAATCATGAAAGTTGACGTCTTCACTCCGGAAGACCACGTAGGTGATGTGATCGGTGACTTAAACCGTCGTCGTGGCATGATCTCTGGTCAGGAAGCTGGCGTCACTGGCGTACGTATCAAAGGCGACGTACCACTGTCTGAGATGTTCGGTTACATCTCTACACTGCGTACTATGACTTCTGGTCGTGGTCAGTTCTCTATGGAATTCTCTCACTACTCACCATGTCCACAAAACGTGGCTGATGCAGTAATTGCAAAAGAGAAAGAAAAGAAAGCTGCAGCTGCTAAGAACTAATTAGCCGCTCAGACAAAAAGCCCCGCTGGTGAAAACCGCGGGGCTTTTTTATACAGGAAAAAATAAAACCCCGGTTACATTCGGGGTTTTACACAGGAATTAATGTCAGTGTATTGATCAGAACTTATAACGTAAGTTGGCGCTGACAGAGCGGCGCTGACCATAGAAACAGTCACCCCGCACCAGGCAGGAGGTGATCACTGTTTTGTCAGTCAGATTTTGCACCTGAAGGCTTAGATCATAATCGCCCATTTCATAACCCAACATGGCATCCAGCAAGGTGTAAGAAGGAGTAGTCAGCGGGTCGTTCAGCACCACCCCATTCATCGCCACATAAGCGCTGCCGTCCGATGTTTTACCTACATGGCGCACACCACCACCCAGTTTCATTCCATCCACCACAGCCAGACGCCAGGTCGCCCAGACTGAGGCCTGTTGCTCCGGCACTGCAGATAAAGTCGCACCTTCTTCGCCTAATGTATTACTTTGGCTGACATAAGCGTCTGTGTAGGCATAGCTGGCGTAAATATCCAGTTGTTGCCATGCCAGCTGAGCTTCCAGCTCCACACCTTTGGCTGTGACTTCCCCACCCTGAATTTGACCATTAGGGTCAATCAGATCCGGGTCATTCAACTGATCGGCCGCTAAGGTCGTAGTGCGGTTTTGCTCTTTAATCTGATAGACAGCAGCAGTTAACAGATGCTCTGTGTTGTCAGGCTGATATTTCACACCAGCTTCCCACTGCTCACCGGTTTGAGGTTGAAAGGCTTTACCATAGGCATCCGACCCTAACAGCGGTTCAAAGGACTCGCTATAGCTGATATAAGGCGAAACACCGCCATCCATCAGATACATCAAGCCTAAGCGTCCGGTCGTGGCATACTGCAACTCTGCATCAGCACGCTCTGTGCGACTGACAGTGCGGTCACGGCGCAAAGCTGCTGACAGCATCCATGTATCAGCAATTTTCATAGTATCCTGCAGATACAAACCACTCTGGTACACCTTGTTGGCGGCATAGTCCACCACATCAGCGTCCGTTGGCAAATCAGTCACCTGACCATACACAGGGTTGTATAAGTCCAGCAAACCACCGCCGGTTGGTGAATAAAAAGAGTCATTGTCTGTGTAGGCATTCTGGTAATCAAAACCCATCACCAGCTGGTGTTGCACTACGCCGGTTTGCAGGTTGCCATGCAGTTGCGCATCGCTGGTTACAGCCCGGGCATCAGCATTACTGACATAAGCGACACGGGAAATGGTGCGGTTATCCGCCTGCAGCACAGGAGGCCAGCCATACATAGTGTCGTAATCGGCATGACTGTCGCTGTAACGACTGGCGACACGTAAATCCCAGTCATCCGTCAGGCTGTGCTCAACAATCACAGTAGCAGCCTGTTGTTCTGTGTCATAGCGGTCAAAACCTGGCTCAGACACAAAACGGTTACTTGGAATTTGACCAAATTCGTTGGGTAAAATAGTACCCTGGTGCGGGAAAAACTGCGTACTGGAGCCGGATTCTTTTTCCTGCCAGTTACCAAGCACTGTCACTTTGGTATCGTCACTGGCCTGCCAGCTAAAAGACGGCGCTAAGGCTTTACTGTTGTCCGGCACAAAGTCAGTCTGAGTATCGCTGTCGCGCCAGACGCCCACTAAACGGCCTTGCAGTGTTTCATCCTGATTCAGGGAACCCGTGATATCACCAGCCAGTTGTTTACGTGAATAGTTACCCAATTGCGCCCATAACTGACCGCTGGTAGCCGCTTCAGGTTTTTTACTGACTAAATTGACTATACCGCCGATAGAACCCTGACCATACAAGACTGAACTTGGGCCTTTCAGTATCTCTATTTGCGACAAAGCAAAAGGCTCGGTACGGACATTGTTGTAATAACCAAACAAGGATTTCAGACCATCCAGATACTGCACAGGCGACACACCACGGATCACAGACCAGTCACCACGGGTATCCAGACCATAAGGCCCATTGTATAAACCTGACACATAACCCAAGGCATCCTGAACCGTCAGCGCGCCTAAATCGGCAATTCGCTCTTCCGTCAGCACAGACACAGACAACGGAGTTTCGATAATTGGAGTGTCAGACTTGGCGCCAGAGGCACTGATGTAAGAAATCAAACCTCTTTTACTTTTGATGGTGATCACTTCAATTTCTTCTTCGTCTTTGGCTTTACTTTCATCCGCCAGCAGACTTACAGAGTAACAGCTACTGACAACAGCCAGCGCAACTAAGGACATTTTATGGAGTTTAAACAATGACATGGCACTTTCCTCTGAATACAGTGCCAGAATTCTAAATGAAAACAGATCTCAATTGCAAAGCAATTAAAAACCATTCTCGTTTGTATTGTGCGAGAGCTACTGTTTTAGTTCATTCTTGCCTGTGACAACCAACAGCTAACCACGCTGCTGACTGCGAAACTAAGCGACAAGCGCATTGGCATGACCATGGCCTGTAGCATGTTCGTCTTTCAACCAGTTCAGGGCCTGCAGAACAGAGTAAAGAGCAGCTTATTGCAGACATCACAGTAAAAGCTGATTGGTGATACGAAAACTTATGGCTGCTCAAATGCATGTTGACCACATTTAGGGCAATGATCTGTTGCTAATGCCAGATCGGCTAAGTCACCTATCAGAAGTCCATGACAAGAAAAGCAGCGTAAATCTGAATTGCTGATCTCCCGCTGCTGTAACTTTTTAATCCATCGCATACACATCAATAAGCTAAAAAAAAGCAAGATAAGATAAACAACAATCCAGGATTCGATCAGGGCGTCAAAATAGCTGACAAGCAACCAATTAAATAACAGCAGAGCCACAAAAGCCACTGCGTAAAACATGTCATTTTGCTCAAATCTTTTGTCGAATAGTTTTTTCTGCTTTATAAACTCTTGTTTTGTCATTCTATGTTCTTATTTTTTTAAACACCTGTCCGTGTGCTACCGCTTCAACTAAAGCCGCATTTATCGTATTGAGCATAGCCGAAACATAGCAGAAAACAGCCTGTTACCTTGCGGTTTTCTGCGATAAAAGTGTGTAGTGAATAAGTAACAGAATCTAATCCGATTTACTCTAGCTACAGTCCAGTTCATCCCTTTAGACAAAATACAATGCTGGCCCTTTAACAAGGCTTAATTCAAGTGAACTCTGGGCCGCACCAAAAACCAGCTTGCCAATACTAATAACCCAAAAGCGCTGTAGAGCAGTATAAATACCCAATCCGGAGCAGTGTAATACAACAACTGATGTAACCAGTGCTGGATAAAAGAGCCCGCATAAGTGCCTGCCCCGGCTTCTTTTCTCAGTGCCATCTCCCAAATAGTTAAGGGGCAGATCACACCCAGCCAGGACTGCAGCACCACTACACCAATAGCGACCAAATGCAACAACCTGAAACTAAGATTACGAACCCATTGCCAGTTCAGAAAATAGCCCAGATACACAGCGACAAGTCCAAAGACGACAAAGCAGACAAAAAGCACATGCACAACCAAAATCGCATCAGCCAGCAGTAAAAGTAGCCATTCTCTGGACACTATAGTTCACCTCAATAAGGCTAAATTCCGTCAAATCAGGAGTACTGCTTTACTCTTTTGCGGCCAAACACTCTGAACGGCAACATCAGCAAAAAGTTGAGCAAAAGAGCAACGACCAGCGCAAAAACCAGACCACTGGCATTCAGAGGGATACCAGGTTTGAAATTCTGTACCACATCTTTTAGCACCTGAATTCTGTTGGGATGCAGCATAAACAGCATTTTTTCCAACAGGTTGCCTGTAGCAAAAGTATCCATACCGACACTGAGATCAGCCAGTAATTCCACTGTTGCCAGTTTTTGCTCTGCATCTGTGCGCACGCTGGGTTCAGGGTTTTTCAGATGGTTCTCTATCATGGCCTGAGCGTTTACAAACTGATGCGTTTTCGCTGTTGCTTCATAACCATCCACCTGCCATTGGGTGGCTTTGTACCAACCGGATAAATACTGATGGTAATGATCAACCAGCAACGGCATCTGCAGCGCTACAATAAGCGCTACACCAAAAACTAATTTATCGAGCAGTCTTCCAATCAAAATGAATCTTCCTGTTGCCACTAACTGCTACATCTATCCATCGAATATTGCCGATGAACATTTAACTTTATATTCAGTTACAAAACACACATATCATAATAATGGTTTTGGCCTTCGTCTTCATAGTCAGCCACCAGAACCAGTCCGGCTTGCGAGCATATGCTTTGGTACTCAGCACAACCCAAAGAATGGGATCTATGGCCAGTCAGTACATCTGTCCAGCTACAGCTTTGCAGCGGCGCTGTAAATAAAAACCGGCCTGCTGGATTTAACACTGTAGCGACGTTTTGAATCAGCTTTCGTTGCTGTTCTGCTGGTAACAAAAATATCAGACCTATGGCTATCACAGCATCAAACTTTCGGTTAAAAAAAGTGGAATGCTGTACAGTTTCGCAGACTACCCTGGCTTGAGGTACATGCTGGCGATAAGCTTGCACTAACTGCGCCGATGCGTCTATCCCATACAGGCGAAAGCCGGCAGCAGCTAAGGTAGTGGCAACTGGAACACCTGCGCCACAGCCAAGGTCCAGAATCACAGCGTGCGCAGGCAACAAACCAGCCCAGTGCCGGATGGTTTCGGCACCAATAGCCGACTCTGCACGCAACCTGATAAATTGCTGAGCCACAGCTTCATAGCCTGAAGAGCTCTGTGCTACAGGTTCTGTCATTGCCTGTGTTCCTCACCACGTATTTTGGCAAACGCATACTCATCATAAAACCGGCCTTGTTTCTGCACCGCCAGCTTTAATACCCCTTCCTGTGTGTAGCCTGCTTTTTTCAACACCTGAACCGAAGCCAGATTGGGTGCTGCAACCACAGCATAGATGCGCCGAATCGCAGTAGTTGCAAACACCAGTTCGGTGAACTGAATCACAGCTTCAGATGCAATCCCCCTGTTCCAGTACTCCTGTGCGACCCAATAACCAAGTTCTGCCGCATGGCCATATTCAGCTGTGTTGGTATAAATACCTGTCACACCACAGAATACACCTTCGAAGCTGATAGCACGGACAAAAGCAGCCTCTTTGCTGCCCGTCTCTACCCACCAGTTGGCGTCTTCATGACTGTAGGGTTGTGGGATCCTGGACGAAAGAAATCGAACCAGCTGCGGATTGTTCAGGTATAGCACCAGCAATTCGCTGTCGTCGCGGCTCAGTTCACGTAGCTCAATCATTGGCTCTCCTTTTCAAACGCTCAGAAGCAAGGTGCACAAGCCTGATGCCGGCTTAGCCTACCCGCTTTGATACCCATGCATGAATGAGCCCGGCCTGAAAAAACTGCACCGGAAGCTCAAAGCCTCCGGCTGCAATAATAGAGGCGATTTTTACCGGAGCTAAGACCCCAACATCATTGCTGTAGGCGCTGCGCATCCGCTCTATCGCCTCAGGGGTAATATCAGCAGCCGACATCATATTCATCCAGGCCCGCAATAAGACCTCGTATTCTGCTGACTGGGTATCAGAGGCCAGATCTGAGCTCGCCAGCAAAGCACCGGCCTTCAGCCTGTCAGCAATTTGCTGAAAAAATGCCGAGCGCTGCTGTGGGTCAACAAAAAACTGCGACACCAGAAAACAAGTAGCTGCATCATGCAACCCTTGTTCAGGAAGCGTCTCAAGGTATCCCTGATGAAACACACAACGGGAAGCAAAACCTTCCTGTTCGGCTTTCTGCCGGCACACCTCCAGCATAGCGCTGGAGGGCTCCACTGCCGTAAAATGCCAGAGCGGATTCTTCAGCGCCAGATGCGACAATTCAGCTCCTGTGCCAAGCCCAACACATAAAATTCTTGCTTGCGCAGGCAAGCCGGAAAACATGGAATCGAGTAATAAATGCAGACAATGCCTTATCGGCGCTGTTTTCGCCCATTGACTGTCATAGCTGGCGGCCTGCTGGTCAAATAAAGTTTTCAACTCGTTTTGATTCATTGCATTGGTGCTCTTTAAAAGGGGTGGCTTGTGCGACGCTGCATCTGGCTGCCATACAATCTACAGCAATGGCAACAGAGCTTAGTCAGTCCATCTGGTTTTTCGTTCCGCAGTGTAAGCCCACCATACTTTAGGCGCATCGCCCTGCATAAAGCGGGTTATGGAGATAAAAACATCAATCACACAAGGATCGTGCCGCTTTGCCGTGATATCACAAAGCTGCTGATACATTTGATAGGGGTCACGGTCTTTGAGGTCTTCAGGCTGATGGATGCCCAGCAGCATCAAGTCTGCGGCTCCTGCTTTGCCAATATTGGGCAGGTCCGTCAGCTTCTGTAATTTTTCGCGATTTACTTTATCCGGGTTCATCCTGAGCGCGTTTCCCTTTTAGCTGCAGCCCTTTGAGTCAGGCCTGATGCTGCATAAAACCAGCAATAAAAAACTCGACTTTACCGCAGCTTTTACAAGCGTACATATCGAGGTTTTCTTTATTGACAAAAAACTCGCCTATGTCACCCAGAACGCCCCAGCGTGTACCTTCATGGAAGTTTTTAGTGCCGATAAAGCTTAATTTTGTGTTGCAGCGCAGGCAATCCGGAGCCGGTACCTCCGCTATGCTGGCAGGCTCTGCTGCACCTTTTTCGCAATTGCAATTCCAGCAAACTTCAAAGTCATCATCTTCAATACTGGTGTTGCAATGTTGGCATTGCCACGGCATCTGTTTGCTCCTTTTTTCCCCTTGGGGGTCAGGCCTTGGATTTTGAATTGCAATTC
>CAMLSF010000023.1 GCA_946482615.1 uncultured Chromatiaceae bacterium
GGGCTTTTTGTAGTGGGTTTGCGGGACGCTGGTTTTTTCGCTGCAGGCTTTTTACCCACTGGTTTCTTACCCGCTTTGCCTGGTGCTGTCTGTTCAACACCAGCTTTACGGGCACCTTTTTTACGCATTGAGGCTTTTTCTTCCGCTGGTGTCATCGCAGCTTTTTTACTGGCGTTGATTTTGCGATTCGACGTAGTACGTTTTTCCATGCCCACTATGCCTAAATCAATTTTGCGCGCTTCCAGATTGACCGCCAGCACTTTGACTTCAATCAGGTCGCCCATACGGTATTGCACATTGCTGTGCTCACCGCGCAGTACCTGACGCTCGGTATCAAAGTGGTAATAGTCATTTTGCAAGGAGGTGACATGCACTAAACCTTCGATGTACAGATCGGTGATACGGACAAACAAGCCAAAGTTAGTGACGGTAGAAACCACACCTTTAAAGCTATCGCCAATATGATCCTGCATATACTCACATTTCAGCCAGTCCGCTACTTCGCGGGTGGCATCGTCAGCACGGCGTTCTGTCATTGAACATTGTTCACCCAAAGGATGAATTTGTTTTTCAGTGTAAGCTTTAGCTCCCGTGACCTTCTGCCCCTGAGTCTGCAAAATGGCTTTGATAGCCCGGTGCAATACCAGATCCGGATAACGCCGGATAGGCGAGGTAAAGTGGGCATAAGCTTCCAGTGCCAGACCAAAGTGCCCCAGGTTATCGCCCTGATACACAGCCTGCTTCATTGAACGCAGCATAGTGGTTTCAATCAGCTCTTTATCCGGTCTGTCCTGCAGTTTTTGCAACGTCAGCATCAGATCCAAAGGCGTGGGCTCTGGCGGCAGATTGGCTTCTATACCTAATTCAGCCAGAAAACGTCTGAAGTTAGCAAAACGGTCACCATCCGGCCGTTCATGCACACGAAACAGCGCAAAAGCTTCATGTTTTTCAATCAGCTTAGCGGCCGACACGTTGGCTAAAATCATACATTCTTCAATGATCTTATGCGCTTCGTTGCGGTGAATGGGCACTATCTGTTCAATTTTACGATGGCTGTTAAAGATAAAACGGGTTTCGACCGTTTCAAATTCAATAGCCCCCCGCTCAGCCCGTACTTTCGCCATTTGTTTGTACAGCGAATACAGGTTGTCGATATTGGTTAAGTTGGCTTCGTACTGCTGACGTAACTTCGGATCGCCTTCTAAGATGGCGTGCACTTTGTTATAGGTCAGACGGGCACTGGAGTGCATCACAGCTTCATAAAACTGATAACCATCCAACTTACCTTGTTTGCTGATATGCATTTCAGCGACAAAACAAAGCCGGTCTGTATGTGGATTCAGTGAACATAAACCGTTGGATAACACTTCGGGCAGCATAGGAACCACATGGTCCGGGAAATACACCGAGTTACCACGGTCCAGCGCTTCTTTATCCAGCGGCGTATCGGGCTGCACATAAGCACTGACATCCGCAATGGCGACCCATAAATGCCAGCCACCATCGGCTTTGCGCTCACAGTAGACCGCATCATCAAAGTCTCGGGCATCTTCACCATCTATGGTGATTAAACCCAATTGAGTTAAATCAACACGGCCAGCTTTAGCTTCTTCCGGTACTTCGGTGCCATAACCAGCGACCTGCTGTTCAACAGCTTTGGAAAACTCATGGGGGATCTGATGGTTACGAATAGCGATTTCGATTTCCATACCAGGCGCCATATGTTCGCCCAGCACTTCAATCACTTTACCTACCGCATTGACTCTTTTGCTTGGCCTTTGGCTAATCTCCACCAACACCACCTGACCATGACGCGCAGCGCCTTCTTCACCTGGTGGTATCACAATATCCTGACTCAGACGTGGATCATCTGGCACCACCACGCCTAAAGCAAAATCTTTAAAGTAACGGCCTACTATAGGTTCATTGCGGGCTTCTAAAATGCGGACTATACGGGCTTCAATTTTGTCACGGCTGGCAAAATCACTTTTTGACGCCAGCACCACGTCGCCATGCAGCAGACGTTTCATTTCAAAATTCGGAATAAACCAGTCCGGGCCCCCTTGTTCCAGCTTTAAAAAGCCAAAACCATCACGGTGCCCTAACACAGTACCTTTGACTAAATCCAGGTCGTCGACCAGACCATAACGTTTGCTCTTGTTAAACAGCAACTGGCCGTCACGTTCCATGGCACGCAGGCGTTTTTTCAGCGCAAACAGCGCTTCATCGTCTGTCAGCTTTAATTCAGCGGCTAACTCTTCAAAGTAGGCAGGTTGTTGCCGCTGCTTTAAGTGTTCGAGGATAAATTCCCGGCTTGGGATGGGGTTTTCATATTTTTCTTGCTCACGCGCAAGATGCGGATCTTTGACCGTCATGTTTTCTCTTTTTTACTCATTCAGCCTGCAGTGTAGCAGTCGCAGGTGAATTTTTCACTACAATGGCCTTTTGGCCCTCGTTAGCGCAGCGCCCGGCATTTTATTCGCCAGCTGAGCTAACAGCTGTTGCACCTGTTGGTGCGTTTTAGTGTCGGCGATCACAGAGTGATGCAGCCAACGGTAACAATCTTCCATATCCAAAGGACTGGCGTCGCCTTTAATTAACATTTGGGCAAAGCGTATTTGCGCTTTTAAATTGCCTAAACCTGCAGCTTCACGCAGATAGATCACTGCTTTGTTGTTGTCCTGCTGCACAAAACGGCCGGTATGATAATAACGCCCTACTTGTTCCAGCGCTTCAGGTAAGCCCTGAGACGCCGCTTGTTGCATTAAATCCCAGCCACGTTCGACATCTTTTTTTACACAAACACCAAAGGCGAGCATATCACCATATAAAAACTGATAAGCCGGTACTTTCATTACATCGGCTCTGGCCTGAATATCACTGACCAGCTGACATTCGTCTTTTTGCACCCGCTGCAAATGGGTATTTTGTTTAATTAAATCCAGCAGTTCATCCTGAGTATACAGCTGCACTACCGCCACTTCCTGCGTTTTGGCAGGCAAACTAAGCAGCACAAGCACTGAACTTAAGACAAAAAAACAAAACTTCATAGTTACCCCGGGTTATAGCCATTTATCTGCAGATATTCAGATAAATCCATACAAAAATCAGGCCATCACAAAAGACGGTGTTCTGACACCAGCTTATCCTGTTTAGTTCGCAGAGCAAAATAGCTCCTGCCCCCGGATAACAAAAAGGTCGGGAACCTTTTTGAACAACGCGCCAGCGTTGGCCTGGAAGGCATTTTACAGGATAGTAAAATGTAAAAAACGCTGCACAAGGCAGCGTTTTTTCTGTTTACCGCAGATTAAACGGCAAATGGATGACGCAGCGTGATGGTCTGAATACGATCCGGGCCTGTTGAAATAATATCAATAGGTACACCTGTCACTTCTTCCAGACGAGTGATGTAGTTACGGGCTTCAACCGGCAAGTCTTCCAGCTTCTGTACACCAAAAGTACTTTGGGTCCAGCCAGGCATTTCTTCAAATACCGGAGTGACAATTTCATAACCTTCAGCAGCCATAGGTGGCACATCAGTCACAGAACCGTCGGCCGCTTTATAGCCCACACAAATTTTGACGACATCTAAGCCATCTAAAACGTCCAGCTTGGTTAAGCAGAATCCGGAGATACTGTTTAACTGTACAGCACGTTTGACTGCCACAGCATCAAACCAACCACAACGGCGCTTACGGCCAGTAGTGGCACCAAATTCATGACCTTTGACACCTAAGTGTTCACCGACTTCGCAGTCCAGTTCTGTTGGGAACGGGCCTGAACCCACACGGGTGGTGTACGCCTTCACAATACCTAACACATAATCTAAGTAACGCGGGCCAAAACCAGCGCCAGTAGCGACGCCACCAGCTGTAGTGTTCGACGACGTCACGTAAGGGTAAGTACCGTGGTCAATGTCTAATAAAGTACCCTGGGCACCTTCAAACATGATTTCTTTACCGGCTTTACGGGCTTTATCCAGTAAATCGGTCACGTCTACCACCATAGGCTTTAACACTTCAGCTATAGCTAAAGCGCTGTCTAAGGTGCTTTGGAAATCAATCCCATCCACTTTGTAGTACTGAGTTAAAGTGAAGTTGTGTAAGTCCATCAGAACTTTCAGCTTTTCAGCAAATAATTCAGGATTAAACAAATCACCTACACGCAGACCACGGCGCGCTACTTTGTCTTCGTAGGCCGGACCAATACCACGACCTGTAGTACCAATTGGCTTGTCGCCACGGGCTACTTCGCGCGCTTTATCCAAAGCCACATGGAAAGGCAGGATTAACGGACAAGCTTCGCTCAACAACAGACGCTCTTTTACCGGAACACCTTTTTGTTCCAGCATCGCCATCTCTTTTAATAAAGCTTCAGGGGATAACACCACACCGTTACCTATCACACATTTTACGTTGGAGCGCAAAATGCCTGATGGGATCAAATGCAATACCGTTTTTTCACCGTCAATTACTAAGGTATGACCTGCGTTATGGCCGCCCTGATAGCGCACCACATAGCTGGCTTTGTCAGTTAATAAATCAACGATTTTACCTTTTCCTTCGTCACCCCATTGGGTGCCGAGCACGACAACGTTTTTGGCCATGGTTCCTACATCATGGAGAAAAATTAGGCGGGGATTCTACCAAATTAACAACCAAAGTTCAGCGCGATTCGGAAAAAAAAACCAGATATTTTCTTTCTGGTTCTTTTTCAACAACTAAGAGGGACAAAAATAGCTAAGAGGCAAAGAAAAACAGCAGTAAAACTCCTGCGATGACCAGTATTCCACCCAGCTGTTGCATTTGAGCTGTGGGCTGTTCTGCGATTTTTTTAAGGTAAGAGCGCCATTTATTTGGAAATAACATAGGGCCCAGACCTTCGAGGATCAGAACCAATCCTAAAGCGGCCCACCAGTAGTCGGCCATTTAGCCAATCTCCTTCAGGCACTGAAGATTGTACTCCTGCGCATTGTGGTACAAGGCAAAACCAAAACGCAGCCGATCGCCGCGGTAATCCGTCATAATGCCCTGCTGTTTTAATGCAGCGGCAAGACGGGCCACCTCTTCGGCGGCAAAACGAAAGGTTAAAAACTGGCCTTGTTGCTGATTTTGTTTATCCAGCAGATGAGTACGATTGAGCAGTGGATGCTTCATTTCATCTAATAAAGCGAGAAAGGAGTGCTGTAAGCTTTGGATATAAGCCTGCACTTTTTCGACCGTCAGGCCTTGCTGTTGGTATAACTCAAAGACCGCCAATACACGGTATAAAGCCGAACAATCCATAGTAGCGCCAGCAAAACGATAGCCGTTGCTGGCGTATTGCACCTGGCCTTGTTTGGCATGGGCCAACTCGCCAAATTCAGCAAACCAGCCGGTATACATAGGTCTGTGTTCACTGCCTCGTGGCACTGCAAGAAAACAACAGCCTTCGCCACCTTGTGCATATTTATAACTGCCTGCCAGGTAAAAAATACGATCGGCTATGGCAGATAAATCGGTCGGTACCGCCATAAAACCATGGTAACCATCGACCACTATCATCGCATCCGTGATTTTATCCAGTGCCTGCACCAACGCAGTTAAGTCTTTAATACCTACGCCAGAGTTAAAAAACACCTGACTGAAAAACACCAGATCTGTGTGCTGAGCCGCCACAGTGGCAGTAAAACGCTCTGGGAAAGTGGCAAAAGGTTCAGTCGGTACCCGGATAACATTGACGCAGTCTAATTCAGATAAGCGATTAATTTGGCGATGAAAACTATGGAACTCGCTGTCAGTTGTGACCACAGTCAAGGCTTTGGACCAGTCAAAGCAGCTGAATAACCGCATCACAAATTCGTGGGTATTGGGAGCAAACACAATTTGCTCAGGCGCAGCCAGCTTTAAAATACGGGCTATATGCTGTTGTACCGCAGGGACTTTTTCGTTAAATACCAGCTCCCATTTATCGTCCACTAGTCTCGCGCTGTCATCCCAGTAGGCCAAAGTGGCATCGCGGGTCACATCAGGCCAGTAGTGATGAGAATGGCAGGCAAAATGTTGTTTACCCGGGTTGGCATTTAAGAAGTGCTGATAAAACTGCTGATACATATAAAGATCCTTGCATAAGACGCAGGCAGAGTAACCGAAAGCCCTCTAAAAGAAAAAGGCCCGCAGGGGCCTTTTTTTCATCAAAACAACGCTGATGTCAGCTTAGTTTTGCACTTTGTCCGACTTCATGTATCTGAAGAAATCGTTGTCCGGCTGCACAACCATCACGTCGTTTTTGTTCTGGAAGCTGTTTTTATAGGCTTCTAAACTACGGACGAAGCTGTAGAACTCACTGTTTTTGCTGTACACATCTGCATAAACTTTGGCTGCAGCTGCATCCCCTTCACCACGTACAGTCCGTGAATTACGCTCAGCATCAGCCACCATAATAGTCACACGGGCATCCACATCAGCTTTGATAATTTCAGACTGCTCCATACCACGGCTACGGTGTTCTTTGGCTACGGCAGTACGTTCAGCACGCATACGCTGGAAAATAGAGTTACTGATTTCATCAGGTAAATTGATTTTCTTCACGCGAACGTCAAGGATCTCAATACCTAACTCTTTTGAACCAGCGGCAGCCTGTTCCATAGCACGTTGCATCAGTTGAGTACGCTCGCCTGAGACAATTTCCTGAATAGTGCGGCTACCAAACTCAGTCCGTAAACCGTTGTTAATGTACTGTTTTAACAGCACTTCAGCCTGAGACAAATTACCGCCAGTCGACAAGAAATACTTGCCAAAATCGGCAATACGCCATTTGACATAACTGTCGACCAATAAGTCTTTTTTCTCGGCCGTTACAAAACGGTCTGACGACGGGTCAGCCAGAGTTTGAATACGGGCATCCAGTTTACGCACGTTTTCTATCAGCGGCATTTTGAAATGCAGGCCGGGTTCAAACACCCGAACAGCTTCAGCATCATCCCGTTGAATTTTACCAAAACGAATCACAATACCGCGTTCGCCTTCAGGCACCACAAAGACTGAAGACACCACAACAATACCCAGGATAGCAATTAAGGCTAATACTAAATTTTTCATCACTTAACCTCTGCCCGTTCTGGTGCTGTCAGCACGGCTTACTTCAGGACGCAGATCCGGAGTTCTGCTGTCAGTCCCATTGGTTCTGTTTGGAGCTAATGGATTCATCGCAGGAGCTTTGGTATCGCCACTGTTATTGATCATTTTGTCCAAAGGTAAATACATAATGTTATTACCGTTTTTCACATCAACCAGGACTTTGGAGCTGTTGCCATACACCTGTTCCATTGTTTCTAAGTACATACGGTCACGGGTAACTTGTGGCGCAGCCAGATATTCAGGTAACAATTTCTCGAAACGAGCCACTTCACCCTGAGCTTTTAACAGCGTCTGCTGTTTGTAGGCTTCAGCTTCCTGCATCATACGATTGACCTGGCCACGGGCACGGGGTTCAATCTCACGGGCATAAGCTTCAGCCTCACGGATATAACGTTGTTCATCTTCCTGCGCTGCTATCGCATCATCAAAAGCTTCTTTCACTTCTTCTGGCGGACGGGCATCACGGAAGTTGACATCAACCAGTTCTAAACCCATGGCATATGGAGAAATAATTTGCTCTAACTCAGTTCTGGTATTTTGACGTATCACTTCACGGCCTTTGGTCAGCACGTCATCCATAATGGAGTGACCTACTACATAACGTAAGGCTGCATCTGTGGCTTCACGTAAGCTGCTGTCGGCATCAACCACAGAGAACTTGTAAGCACGGGCGTCAAACACACGGTACTGGATTTCGAAGGTGACACGGACCAGGTTTTGATCCTGAGTCAGCATAAAACCGTCTGTACGTAATGAGCGCACACTGGTGACGTCCACCGGAGTGACAGTATCAATAAAAGTCGGTTTCCAGTGAATACCAGGCATCACTTCGGAGTGGTATTGACCAAAACGTAAGATCAAACCCCGTTCTGATTCCTTAATAGTGTAAAAACCACTAAAAGCCCAAACCAGTAAAGCAACCACCAGAATCAATACCAATGCGGCTGAGCCACCACTGTTATTGCTGTTGCTGCCGGTGTTTTTATTGCCACCAAAGATACCACCGAACTTTTTGCTTAAGTTACGGAAGACTTCATCTAAATCGGGCGGGCCCTGATCACGACCACCTTGTTTCCAGGGGTCGTTGTCTTTGCCATTATTGCCCGGCTCGTTCCAAGCCATGCTTCACTCCATCTCTAGTTGTGATATTGAAACTAATGTATCAAAAAAAGCTGAACACTGACGATAAAAAACTAAAAGCTGACTATATAGTTTTGTAACAGTCCATCACTTTGTTTGAGTAAACGTGCCCATTCAGCCTTTGATAAGGCGATTCTGAGCTGAGTCTCCCCCAGCTCTGTAAAAGATTCGGTCTGCACTGCAGAAAGTTCATGTAACCTGGCCCGCCACACGGCGGCATCTGCCGGCAGTTTTAAATCCAGTTGCATATAGTCATCCGCCAGTCGTTCCCGGATCACCTGCAATAACAACTCTATGCCTAACCCCTGCTTCGCAGAAATATAGACAGCTATGGGTTCGGCCTGTTCATTGTACTCTATACGGGCTTCTTGCTCAGTCTGGTCAATTTTATTAAACACCAATAACTGAGGCACCTGATCGGCGTCAATTTCGTGCAACACCAGTTGCACCTGTTTGATATTGTCCGCCATACGCTGGTCGGCCACATCTATCACATGCAGTTGCAAGTCCGCATCGCGACTTTCCTGCAAAGTGGATTTAAAAGCTGCAACCAGGTCATGAGGCAGATGCCGGATAAAACCCACAGTATCCGCGAAAATGAGAGAGCCAAACTCAGGCAGCTTCACTTGCCGCAGTGTTGGATCTAAAGTCGCAAACAGCTGATCGGCGGCATACACATCGGCACTGGTCAGGCGATTAAATAAGGTAGATTTACCGGCGTTGGTGTAGCCAACTAAGGACACCACAGGAATTTCAGCACGTTGCCTGGCTTTGCGGCCTTGCTCCCGTTGCTTACTGACTTTATCCAGCTTCAGTAACAAAGCTGTGATTTTATCCCGCACTAAACGTCTGTCGGTTTCAAGACGGGTTTCACCCGGACCTCTCATGCCAATACCGCCTTTTTGCCGCTCAGCATTGTCCCAGCCACGCACTAAACGTGACGACAAATGCTTCAGCTGAGCCAGTTCAACCTGCAACTTACCTTCGTAACTGCGGGCACGCTGGGCAAAAATATCCAGGATCAGAGTGGTGCGATCAATAACCCGGCACTGACAAAGCAGTTCCAGGTTACGGGTTTGAGCCGGGGTTAAAGCGTGATTAAAAATAATCAGATCAACTTGTAGCTCAGCGACAGCTTGCGCTAGCTCTGCCGCTTTGCCACTGCCAAGAAAAAACTTAGCATCGATCGTACTACGGTTGGCCGTCATCACAGCACGTGATTCAACACCAGCCGAGGCCACAAGCATCTCCAGTTCATGCAAATCTTCACTGGCACTGTCTTGTGAAAGATAGATATGCACAAGGATCGCTTGCTCGGCCACCATTTCGCTGTCAAACAAGCTTAAGAATTCCCGGTTATTCCATCTCGTCCATTTCGCCTGTACCAGTACCATGGCTAGCCATAGTATTGACAGCACGAGCTGGAACTACAGTAGAAATGGCATGTTTATACACCATTTGGCTGACTGTGTTTTTCAGAAGGATCACAAATTGATCAAAAGATTCGATTTGTCCCTGCAGTTTGATACCGTTCACCAGATAAATAGAGACTGGGATACGCTCACGTCTTAAAGTATTTAAAAACGGGTCTTGTAACGATTGGCCCTTTGCCATTTTCGCTTTCCTTATTTCTAATTATGTTTCTCTATATATGGATTATTATATTATTTTCAAGTCGTTAAATAACAACTTTTTTTCAATTATCTTTAACTAGCTTAGCGAAGTTAAAATGGCTTGCAAGTTTTCGGCCTGTTTGTCTTCAGTTTTTAACCAATTTAATTCAGGCCAGCTGCGTAACCAGGTCAGTTGTCGTTTTGCCAGCTGACGAGTGGCCGCAATACCCTGATCTATCATCTCCTGCTCTGACAGCTGCCCCTGCAGATGCAGCCACATCTGACGGTAGCCGACACAACGCATCGAAGGTAAATCCAAATGTAAATCAGGTCGTTGCATCAGGGTTTTTACTTCATCAGCAAAACCACAATCTAACATTTGCCGGAATCTGACAGCTATACGCTGGTGAAGTTCAGACCGATCTGTTGGATTGATCGCAAATTGTTGCACCTGGTACGGAAAAGGTTCACCTTTTTGCTCCGACAGTTCAGTCAGACTTTTCCCCGTTAACCTATAAACTTCCACCGCCCTGTTGACCCGCTGCGGGTCATTCGGGTGAATACGGGCCGCTGATACCGGATCAAAGTCTGCCAGTTGCTGATGCAAATAGCCCCAACCGTGCTCTGCCGCTTCGGCTTCTATCTGCTGCCGTATTTGTGGATCAGCTTCAGGTAAAGGCGATATACCCTGCAGCAGAGTACGGAAATACAACATAGTGCCGCCCACCAGAATAGCGGTTTTCCCCTTACTGTGGATATCAGCAATAAGTCGTAACGCATCGGTGCGAAAATCTGCTGCTGAATACGCTGATGCAGGGTCAAGAATATCAATTAAATGATGAGGCGCATCCAGAAGCTCCGCCGCTGTTGGTTTGGCTGTGCCTATATCCATGCCTTTATAAATCAAAGCGCTGTCGACACTAATCAGCTCAGAGGGGATGCTTTTATACAGATCAATAGCCAGTGCTGTTTTACCACTGGCGGTCGGCCCCATTAAAAAAATAACTTTAGGATCCATCTGAGCCCTGCAATAACTGAATGGAAGCGGTTAAATCCAGCGGCACGGCGTGCCAATGTGGCCCTTGCTGAGTTAACAACGGAAAATGTTTCACTAAAGAAGCCGCCTGCAGCACTGCTGAGCCTAATAACTGTTGCAGCAATAAGCTTAGCAGTTGTGTGTCTTGCTGTTGCAACCAGCCTTGCCACCAAAAAGGTAACCACTGGGCCACCGCACTTTGTCGCAGCCAGGCCGGTACAGCTCTGACAATCAGCGTTTGATTACTGACTAAAAAGTCAAAACCTAAGTGGCTTAATACCTCTGCTTTACTCAGTAAAAATTCCTGTTCTGCCTGTTGCAGCGTGAGCCGCACCGGCATTAATAAAGGTAAAGGATCAGCACCTTGTTCCAACCATAATCTGGCGGCGCTCACTGCTATATCAACGACCCAGACCTGATCTGTACCTGAACACAGTAAATACCTGTTCTGACTGATTAAAGTGTTCTCTTGCGGAGCAGAAACTGCGGGCTCAGGTCGCTGGTTTTTTTCAGCAAAAACCGGCCAACTTTGTGCCGCAGGTTGCGCCACAGCAGGCCGGTAAGGCTGGCCCGCATAAGCTGAAGGCCGGGTGGCGTAAGATGGTGTTGTGGCAGTATGCCTGCTATGGCCTGGGGCTGGGTACGAAGCCCTGTCTTCTGGCCTGGAAAAGTCAGCAGCTTCAGTTGGCCTCACAACCTCAATACTCTGTTGCTGCGGTGCTAACTGCAACAGCGCATTGGTCAAAGCCGACGCAACAAAGTCGTGCACCAAACGGGCCTGATGAAAACGAACTTCATGTTTGGCCGGGTGCACATTCACATCAACCTGACGTGGATTAATGTCCAGATAGAGCACAAAAGCGGGCTGCTGTTCAGCGCTTAGCATAGAGCCATAAGCCTGACGTATCGCATGATTGAGCAATTTATCTTTCATCATACGGCCGTTGACATAGCTGTATTGGCATTGCAGTTGTTCTTTGCAGGCTGAAGGTTGCAATACCCAGCCCCAGAGTTTTAAATCGTCATAGGCCACTTCAACAAAAGCGGCTTGCTCTAAAAAGTTTTTGCCACACAAAGCGGCGACACGTTTTTGCTGAGCTTCACGACTATCGGCTTTTTTCAGTTGCCGTACTGTCTGACCGTTATGAGTTAAAGTCCAACTGACGTCAAAGCGGCTTAATGCCAGACGTTTCACCAGTTCATCTATATGAGCAAATTCGGTTTTGTCGCTGCGCAAGAACTTACGCCGTGCCGGCGTATTAAAAAACAGATCCAGCACTTCAATGCTGCTGCCATCCGGATGGGCTGCTGGCTTAATCTGCACTTGCATATCCCGGCCTTCGGCATAAGCCTGCCAGGCTTTATCCTGAGTGGCAGGTTTGGAGGTTAAGGTCAGACGGGAAACCGAACTGATAGAGGCTAAGGCTTCGCCGCGAAAGCCAAGACTGACAATTTGCTCCAAATCATCCAGAGAACTGATTTTACTGGTGGCATGCCGGCTTAACGCCAGGCCTAACTCGGCTTCAGCTATACCGGAGCCATTGTCACGAATAAGGATTTTTTTGCTGCCGCCACGCTCAATCTCAATCAGAATTTGATCAGCACCGGCATCCAGACTGTTTTCAACCAGCTCTTTAACCACTGAGGCAGGACGTTCGACTACTTCGCCTGCAGCAATCTGGTTTGCCAGTTGAGGAGGTAAAATTTGAATAGGCATCAGGGGATCCGTAACACCTGACCAATCAGAATATTGTCGCTTTTCAGATTATTGTGCCGGCGAAGTTCAGCCATGCTGACTCCGTATTGCTTCGCCACTCTGGATAAGGACTCGCCCCGTTTTACTTTATGAGTACGACTACTATTGCCAGTACTTACCACAGCAGCGGAGCGGTTTTGCGTGCTTGGCATCACTGTAGGCACAGAACGGCCATTGTTTTTATGCGCAGCAAATAACGAATCTGCTGGCGGAGATTTTTCAAAATAACCTTTAATAGCCCTGAACATGGCCAAAGCCAGCTTGTGTTGATGATTTGGATCTTTGAGTAAACGCTCTTCGTTGTAGTTCGAGATAAAACCGGTTTCAAACAGGATAGACGGAATATCAGGGGCTTTTAATACTGCCAGACTGGCGGCCTGAGGCTCTTTTTTATGCAAATGGGCTATAGGCGCCACTTCACGCAATATTTCTTTGGCGACTTCAAAACCAGTCACCATCGAATGGTTCATCGACAAATCCAATACGGTTTGTGCCAGATAGCGCTCATTCGCTGAGTCTTTAATGACTTCGGCTACGCCCCCCAACAACTCCGAATGTTGTTCGGTTTGCTCCAGCATCCGGCCCACTTCAGTAGTGGCCCGGCGCATCGATAAGACCCAGACCGAAGCGCCATGGGCTTTGCGGTTTTGTACGGCGTCGGCATGCACAGAAATCAATAAGTCGGCCTGTTTCTGACGGGCGATGTCCGGCCTTTTATTCGGGTGAATATAATAATCACCGGTACGGGTCAGCACAGCTTTTAAGCCGGGTTGTTTATTGATCATATCGGCCAGCTGGCGCGATATCGACATAGTGATGTTCTTTTCGTGAGTGCCTTTTGGACCAACAGCGCCGGGATCCTGCCCACCATGGCCCGCATCAATAGCGATAATAATATCCCGCCCTGTTGCTTTGGTGTTCAAGGTGCTTTGAGGTGCAGAGCTTACCGGCTGAGGCGTGGCTGTTTGTGGTTGTGGCGAAGTCACTGAGGTCACAGGAGCCACCTGGCTGGTCGAAGAGACAGCAGCTTGTGCTTTTAAATCGACCACCAGCCGATGGCCATAAGGCGGCGAAGGCGGCAAAGAGAAAATACTGTCATTGACCGGAAACGCCAGTTCTATCACTACTGCTGTGGCTGCACTTGGCGTCCGGCTGGCATATACCCTTTTAACCAAAGGTGAGTCACCGCTGACTGTACCAATATTCAGACTGGTGACACCGGCCAGTTCAATCTCTAAACGGCTTGGATTACTTAAACGTTTGACCTTGTGCGAAGGTGCATTGGCTAAATCCAATACCAGTCGGGTGTTATCAGGTGCATGCCAGATACGCACACCTTTGACACTGTTCACTGCCCAGCTTTGAGCTGACAGCAGTAACAAGGCCAGACTAAAAACCCTGAACATCAGACTCATTGAGCCTGCTCCCAGTGTTGTGTTATCGCGTTCATCCAGTTTACCGCCTGGCTTTGATGGGCTGTCACAGTTAACTGACGCTGATTTTTGTCGATCTGTAATTTCAGCTCCAGATCGGCATCGGCTAATAAACCATAACCCCGTTCAGGCCATTCAATCAGGCACAAGTTGCCTTTGGAGAAATAGTCCCGGATGCCCATAAATTCCAGTTCTTCCGGGTCGCGCAGGCGGTACAAATCAAAATGAAAGACTTGCTGATCAGCGATACTGTAGGGCTCAACCAAAGTGTAGGTGGGGCTTTTTACATTCCCCTGATGTCCCATGGCCTGCAGCAAGCCGCGGCTAAAGGTGGTTTTACCTGCACCTAAATCGCCCTGCAAATAGACCACAGCACCATGACGTAAGTGCGGTGCAAATAAGGCGGCCAATGCCAAAGTAGCGGCTTCATCCGCTAAATGAAAAATGTAGCTTTGAGCTGTCATCTGTACCTAAGCTGAGTGTTCTCAGTCATCACAATTTTTTAAGCGCACGTGCTGTTTTACTACAGCAGATGAATTGGTCGCTATGCTAACAAAAACAGCGCAGTGCAGCCAGTTTCTTTCTATGTCCTTTGTCCTTGAAGCTGCAGCCTGAATTAGTTTGGCTCTGCACAGAGGACAAAGTAAAAACCCATCAGCTTTTATGCTAAAGTGCACGGCGAAAATCAGCGGATCTCAGTATGACCAGCACCATTAATTGGCAGCAGCTTGCAGAACAAATTAAAGCCTGGGGCCAACAACTTGGCTTCCAGCAGATAGGTATTACCGATACAGATTTAACATCGGAAGAGCCTAAATTGCAGCAATGGCTGGATGCTGGTTTTCACGGCGAAATGGACTATATGGCGGCTCATGGTATGAAAAGAGCACGGCCTGCCGAATTGCACCCCGGCACTATCCGGGTGATCAGTGCCCGGATGGATTACTTACCAGAACATGCGCAGTTTGCCGCGAATCTGGCCGATCCTTCGATGGCTTATATCAGCCGTTATGCTTTGGGACGGGATTACCATAAGCTCATTCGTAACCGCTTAAAACAGCTGGGCGAACGTATAGAACAAGAGTTAGGGACTTTGGGTTTCCGGCCTTTTGTCGATTCTGCGCCTATTCTGGAAAGGCCGCTTGCAGTCAAAGCTGGTTTAGGCTGGCAAGGTAAACATAGTCTGGTATTAAATCAGGATGCCGGTTCCTGGTTTTTCCTCGGTGAATTGCTGGTTGATATTCCGCTGCCTGTTGATCCTGTGCATACAGGCGACTGCGGCACTTGTGTTGCCTGCCTGACTATCTGTCCAACTCAGGCCATAGTAGCGCCTTATACAGTGGACGCCAGACGCTGTATTTCGTATCTGACTATTGAATTACAAGGTGCTATTCCGGAAGAGTTCCGGCCTTTGCTTGGCAACCGTATTTATGGCTGTGATGATTGCCAGTTGGTATGCCCTGTCAACAGAGCCGCAAACACCACAGAAGAACAAGACTTTCAGCGCAGGCCACAGTGGCTGAATAAATCTCTGTTGGATTTATGGCGCTGGAGCGAAACAGAATTTTTAAACTACACCGAAGGTTCTGCTATCCGCCGAATAGGTTATCAACGCTGGCAGCGCAATATTGCCGTGGCTTTGGGCAATGCACCTTTTGAACCAGCTATTGTCGAGGCTTTAGCGCAACAACTGGCGTTCGCCTCTGAGTTGGTGGCAGAGCATATTCAGTGGGCTTTGGGACAGCAGCAGAAAAAAAGCCTGTTGCAGCAGAATTTATTAAGCCGTCAGACCGACAGATTAATACGGGTTATTCAGAAGGGGTTACCACGGGATGCCTGAGGTCAAACTGAGGTTTGGCAGCCAAACGCAGCTGCGCGTCCTGTAAAATTTGGAGTTTTTGCCCGTGATCCGCAGTATGCCAGTCTTTAATTTCCTGCAAAGTACGACCGCAGCCCAAACAAACATCAGCGTGATTTAAACAACAAATCCGGTTACAGGGTGAAGCAGGCATAGAAGTCTCCGTTATTGAGTGAATCATAGCCTGCATTCCTCCTGTCCAGCCGCTATTTTCTTTGTTTCGGTACCCAGGCCCAGACAAACTCTGCAATCACAGGTTCCACATTCAGTTCGTCAGTGATCTTGACCAGAATAGTGATATCGCCCTTTTCAGTGTCACGAATAAACTGAATTTGCTCATCCGTCAGTGAGGTCGTTGCCACCAGCTTACCTGTAGCTCTTTTGACATAATTCAGCTGCATCGACTTTAACAGCGGAATACGATCGTCGGCCACATGCAAACCTACCAAAAAACCACTGGCTGACTCCCCCAGCAAGGCCATAGCAGCGGCGTGCACTGAACCAATATGATTTTGCACTTTGGTTTTATTGGCAAGGCTTAACTGCGCCTGCTGAAAATTTAACAGATCAACTTTGACCGAAGCCGTACCGGCAAACTTCACCGCTTTGCCAAATAACAAGCTCAATAAAGGCGAACGTAACCAGGGCGAGTAGTGATTAATTTTGGCGACATAACGGCCGAGTTTATTGATGGCTTTCATACTGGTCTTACCTCATGACTTATTTCGGCAAAGATAGCAGTAATAAAATCAGGCAGCAAGCTTGGTTCCTGATGAAAGAATCACGCTGAAATCACGAATAGAAACTGAAATAGAGATTTTTTCAAGGCAGAAAATTTGGAGCGGGCAACGAGGCTCGAACTCGTGACCTCGACCTTGGCAAGGTCGCGCTCTACCAACTGAGCTATGCCCGCATGGGTGTGTACTTATTTTTTCAAATTGGTATTGGTGGTCCAATTTGAATTTGGAGCGGGCAACGAGGCTCGAACTCGTGACCTCGACCTTGGCAAGGTCGCGCTCTACCAACTGAGCTATGCCCGCATCCTGTGATCAGTAACCAGTGCTCTTTATCTTGGTTATAAAGAAGATTACTAAAAACACCGCTTCAAATGAATTTTCGTCCGAAGCGGCGCGCATTTTACAAAATTCTCTGACCTTTGCAAGAGATTTTATTCAGGAATTTTGAAAAAATGTTTTTTATAAACTGCTAATTCCGCAATAGATTCCCGGATATCATCAAGAGCCAGGTGACTTGATGACTTTTTAACCAGCTTAGTCACTTCAGGATACCATCTTCTGGCCAACTCTTTCACTGTGCTGACATCCAGATTACGGTAGTGGAAAAAGGCTTCGAATTCAGGCGCATACTTAACTAAAAAGCGTCTGTCCTGACCTATGCTGTTACCACACATAGGTGATTTGCCTGCAGGCACATAATCAGACAGGAAACTTATGGTTTGCGCCACAGCGGCGGCCAAATCCGTTTCACTGTCCAGACAACGTTTCGTCAGACCACTTTTACCATGGGTTTCAGTACACCACTCGTCCATCGCATCTAACACTGCTTTAGGGGTTTTAATGGCAAAGACCGGGCCTTCCGCAAGAATATTTAACTGGCTGTCGGTTACTATGGTGGCCATTTCTAAAATTACATCTTTTTCCGGATCCAGGCCTGTCATTTCCAGATCGATCCACACCAGATTATTGTCGTTACTTGCCATGCTTTATACCTTTGGTTAGATGCAGCCAGTTTTGCTGCTTTGTAACTTGCCCGAATAGCGGTATCATACTATGCCTTAAGCAAAGTAAAAACCGCCGCAGTCAGGCGACAGTAAAGGCACAAGGCCACAGTGACCAAAAAAAAGCACCTCAATCAACGCCAGCATCAACGTATAGCCGCCAATCAGGATCGTCGTTTAGCCCGGGCTCAGAATAAAGCCAGCAAACAAGAGCTGGATTCGGATTTATTGGCTGAAGCTGAACATGGTTTAGTGATCAGTCGTTTTGGTCAACATGCCGATATTGAAGATAGCTCAGGCCAGATTTTTCGCTGCAATATCCGCCGTACTGTCAACTCCTTAGTAACAGGAGACAAAGTGGTGTTTCGCCGCACCAAAGTACCGGGTGGTGGCCCTGAAGGTGTAGTCGAAGCTGTAGCAGAGCGTGAGTCTGTATTACTGCGCCCCGACTTTTATGATGGCTTAAAACCTGTAGCGGCCAATATAGATTTAATGATTATTGTCTCGGCCGTTTTACCTGCGTTTTCACTGAATATAGTCGACCGCTATTTAATAGCGGCCGAAGCTATGCATATCAAACCTTTGTTACTGCTGAATAAAATTGATTTATTAACGCAAGAGCAACGTGCTGAAGTCGACCAGCAACTCGCCATCTACCAAAAGATTGGCTACGAATTTTTATTGTTGAGCGCAAAAACAGGTGAAGGTACAACTCAGTTGGATACTTACCTGAAACAAGGCGTCAGTATTTTTGTCGGTCAGTCCGGCGTCGGCAAATCTTCTTTAGTGAATAACCTGTTGCCGGATATTTCCGCCGAAACCCGCGAAGTCTCAGAAAACTCAGGTTTAGGCCAACACACTACTACTACAGCCCGCTTGTATCACTTACCCGATGGCGGCGATTTAATAGATTCGCCTGGTATCCGCGAATTTGCCCTCTGGCATTTGGAACCAGAGCAAATCGCTTTAGGTTACCCTGAGTTTAAAGACTGGCTGGGCCGCTGCAAATTCCGTGACTGTAAACATTTAAACGACCCGGGCTGCGCTTTACAACATGCGGTCAGTATTGGAGAAATCCACCCGGAACGTTTTGCCAACTACCATAAAATCCTGCTGAGTATGGCGCAGGATAAACCGAATTATTTTCAACCCTGAGGTTTAAATCCACTATGGATAAAGTCAAAATCGCATTGCAATACGCCATGCCAAAGCATTTATTATCCCGTCTTGTTGGTTATCTGGCAGCTGCACGTCTGGGTTTTGTCAGCCATGCGCTGATCAATCTGTTTATCAAAGCCTATAAGATTAATATGGCTGAGGCGAAGTTCGAAAAAGCGTCAGACTATGCCAGCTTCAACGAGTTTTTCACCCGCCCGTTAAAAGACGGCTTACGTCCTATTACTACCGATGCAGATGTGGTCTGCCAGCCCGTAGACGGTGCTATCAGTCAGTTGGGTGATATTGTGGATGGTCAGCTGATCCAGGCAAAGAACCATAACTACTCCTTGCAGGCATTATTAGGTGGTGACGCAGCAACGGCAGCTCCTTATGCCGGTGGTAAGTTTGCGACCATTTATCTGGCGCCTAAAGATTATCACCGTATTCATATGCCAATAGCAGGCACCTTACGTGAAATGATTTATGTGCCAGGCGATCTGTTTTCAGTCAATCCGCTAACAGCTGAAAACGTACCGGATTTATTCGCCCGTAATGAACGTGTTGTGACCATTTTTGATACTGAACTGGGCCCTATGGCGTTGGTGTTAGTAGGCGCAACTATAGTAGCCAGCATAGAAACTGTCTGGGCTGGTACTGTAACCCCCCCTACAGGCAAAGATGTATTCCGTTGGACTTACCCTGCCACAGGACCACAAGCTGTAACTCTGGACAAAGGCGCTGAAATGGGCCGCTTTAAACTGGGGTCGACCGTGATCCTGGCCTTCCAGGCCGGTCAGATTGAGTTTACCGACAAGCAATACCCAACAGCAGTGACCCGTATGGGCGAGCCTTTTGCCAACATAGTCTCAAAAGATTGATTAAATAAAGCAGAGCTTAGCCTCTGCTTTTTTATTACCCAGAGTTTGGGTCTGGCGACGGAGAACATTAATGCAGATTATTGCCCATAGAGGCGCCAGTGGCTCTTATCCGGAAAACACCCTGCTGGCGATAGAACAGGCTTTACTGGCCAAAGCTGATGGTATTGAAATTGATGTGTTTTGTGTCGACAACACCTTAGTGGTAATACATGACGAGGATGTCAGCCGCACCACCAATGGCACAGGCTTTTTGCAGAACTTTACACTGCAACAATTGCAACAACTGAATGCAGGTTCAGGCCAGCAGGTTCCAACCTTATGGCAGGTGCTGCAACTGGTGAACAATCAGACCTTGCTGAATATCGAACTCAAAGGTGCAGACACAGCAGAGCCTCTGTTGCAGCTGATTAAAAAAGCTGAAACAGAACTGGGTACAGAGCCGGATAAACTGCTGATCTCCTCTTTTAATCACCATCTGCTGAAACAGATTAAAAAACAAAGACCTGATTTAAAACTCGGCGCTTTAACGGCCTCGTTACCGCTGGATTATGCAGCTTTTGCATCGGAACTAGGGGCCTGGTCGGTACACTGCGATAAAGGCTTTATCGATCAGGAGATGGTGCAGGATGCACATCAACGTGGGTTAAAAGTATGGGTCTATACAGTCAACGATGCAGCTACAGCCAAAAAACTGCAGCAGTTGGGTGTAGATGGAATTTTTTGTAATTATCCGCTGGAAGCCAGAAGCTGGTAACAGTGCAAAACAGGCTCAGTCTTTGTGGCTATCGCAGCTATGGCACTGATTGCATAAACGTATATTTAACACATGGGCCAGCACGACAAAAGAGGCCCCTACTATCAAAATGTAGTGCTCGTAGTCATGGCCAAAAATGTCTTTTTGCCAATAGATAAAACCACCTAAAAACAGCGAATAAAAAGGGTAAATCTTTTTATGGTAACGGTGGAAACCGGCAAACAGGGTAATAAAACCCAACACCATAGTGATCAATAAAATGATCCGTTCAAAGGCATGATTATGCCAGGCACTTAAACCCAACAACGGCAATACAGGCAATAACACAGGCAGCATAATGCAGTGAATAGCACACAAAGACGTGATGGCTATGCCTACTTTATCTAATGTATTACGAACCTGACTCAGCACGAATGGACACTCCGGTTTTGAAGGGGTGAGATAATATAACAAATCAAAAGAAAAACAAACCGCCCTGCCTATACTTTTCTCCGCCAAAGTAAAAAGCACTTTCACTTCATCGGCATCTGAGGCTGGCTATGGCATAATGCTGAAAACTTTTTGGAGGCTGAATCATGGATCAATTACTGGAACAATTGGATCAAAACTTAAAGGATTTGTATCGCAAAGCTTTGGATGCCGATGCAATTTTGGATGATATCCAGCAACAAGGCCATGGCAAATATCAGGCCATTTTTGTCGACGATAAAAGCTTTCTGGTAAGCAGCAACAGATTTATGCCTTATTTAAGTGAAGCAGCAGAGCAAGTCGCAGCCATGCGTCAGACTCAGCAATTTAATACAGCCACTTTACAGCGTGTGGTGAAACAAATTCAGTTATTGCATAAAACTCTGGCAGAATTCCGCCAAGCCATCACTAAATAGCCTGTTATTTAATCTGTTTATAGCAAATTATTCTAACGACAAAAGGCCATTGCACTACTCTAACTAGGTAGAAGGAGTATGCCATGGCCAGCTTAACCACTTCAGTAGACAGCATAAAACTGGAAGCAAGGCAATTTGCCTTATCCGGTAATTCAGTCCGTTCTAATCCGGGAGCAGCAATAGCGCGGGAGTTAGAACCTTCGGTTCAACAAACCAAACAACGGCAGGTGGTCGAAAATTTGCCGGAACCCCAACAGCAAGAAAAAGAACCACGGCAAGACTCAGTGCGGGTGAGCAGTACTATAGGAAAAGCGGCTTCCAGTGGTCAGTTAAGCCGTGAAGAAGCCGTTGCAATATACAGAGAGATAGCTAACCTGCTTTGACTGGTGCTTGCTGATGTGCCACCACAACAGGCTGCAATGTATCTTTAAACCAGCGTTCTAACATGATTTTCTCATGCTCAAAGGGCTGATCTGCTCTGGTATTACTGGTCCTGCTCATAAAGCCCATATCCTTAAGCTTCAGATCTTTTTCTTCTGCAACCACAGCTTTGTTCTGATCGAACAGGGTGTAGCTGAAATTAATACGTGGGATAAAAATGTCTTTGATCACACGGATCTGCTGGCCAGTCTGGGTAAACATATGGTTCACATCACCAGCTAAATCTATATCTGTCACTACGACATTCCAACTATAACCCTCTGGTAGTTTTTTCGCTAAGTCTGCAAAAATCTTATCAAAGCTAGCCATAGTACGTTTCTCATAGCTGCCACGAGGCTCATTTGCAGGTTTCATATCCGTAAACTTTTTATAGTCTTTGTATTCAACCTTTACTTCTGCAGCCACAACTGCAGTAGCAGCCAGTATAGAAAGCATCAATACACCAGATTTTATAAAACGCATAACTCACCTCTTTTCGTTTCCGGCAACCACTGCTCTATCCTAACTATTGCTGGACGACAGTGAGAGCTTAATCCACTGTTATCACTATAGCTCAGTATCTTAGTTTGCCGAAGTGATTAATTGTGCGTAAAAGTGTTCAGATGTAACAGCTTACTGACATAAGCTGACGTTCGATAGCTGCGGCAAAAGGCAATCCGGCAGATAAAAAAACCGCCTTGCGGCGGTTTTTTAAAAGTTAAAACAAGACTTAAGCCCGGCTGGCGCGTTTACGGTCGTTTTCCGTTAAGTGACGCTTACGGATACGAATAGACAACGGTGTAACTTCAACCAGCTCGTCATCGTCAATAAATTCCAGGGCCTGCTCCAGAGTATAACGAATAGGTGGAACCAGGTTGATGGCTTCGTCAGTACCTGAAGCACGAACGTTAGTTAACTGCTTGCCTTTTAAGCAGTTTACAGTTAAGTCGTTGCTACGGCTGTGAATACCTATGACCTGGCCTTCATAAACTTCTTCAGCATGACCGATAAACATACGACCACGTTCCTGCAGGGAGAAAATCGCATAACCAGCGGCTTTACCCATAGCATTTGAAATCAGTACGCCGTTATTGCGCAGACCTATAGTGCCGCCTTTGTAAGGACCGTAATGATCAAAGCTGTTGTACATCAGGCCTGTACCTGAAGTCAGTGTCATAAACTCAGTACGGAAACCAATCAGACCACGGCTTGGCATCTGGAAATCCATACGGATACGGCCTTTGCCATCTGGCTGCATATTGGTCATTTCAGCTTTACGCTCACCCATTTTCTCCATGATAGAGCCCTGGTGCTGCTCTTCCACGTCGATGGTGACGTTTTCCATAGGTTCCATTTTCTCGCCGTCGATCACTTTCATGATCACTTCAGGACGAGACACCGCCAGTTCGAAACCTTCACGACGCATGTTTTCAATCAGAACACCTAAGTGCAATTCACCACGGCCTGATACTTTGAATTTGTCACCGTCTTCGGTTTCTTCAACACGCAGAGCCACGTTGTGCTTCAGCTCATGCTGCAGACGTTCCAGAATTTGACGTGAAGTAACAAACTTACCTTCTTTACCGGCAAATGGAGAGGTATTGACCTGGAAAGTCATGGTCACGGTAGGTTCATCAACTTGCAGAGCTGGTAATGGCTCTAATTTAGTTGGTGCACAAATAGTGTCTGAAATTTTCAGCTCGCCTAAGCCAGTGAAAGCAACAATATCACCAGCGCCAGCTTCAGTGGCTTCAATACGCTCCAGACCTAAATAACCAAAAACCTGACCTACTTTACCGTTACGCTTGCTGCCATCAGCACCAAGGACTGTTACTTGTTGGTTTGGTTTTAACGTACCGCGTTTGATCCGGCCAATACCGATAATGCCCAGGTAGCTTGAGTAATCCAGCTGAGATACCTGCAGCTGAGTCTCGCCATCCAGTTCTACTTTTGGTGGTTCTACGTGTTTTACGATAGCTTCAAACAGATCGTTGATGTCTGTTTTTGGCTCATTGTAATCCAGTGACGCCCAGCCGTTGATCGCTGATGCATAAACCACAGGGAAATCTAACTGCTCGTCAGTAGCGCCTAAGTTGTCAAACAGATCAAAGACCTGGTCAATCACCCAGTCAGGGCGCGAACCCGGACGGTCAATTTTGTTCACAACAACAATTGGTTTTAAGCCGTGAGCAAAGGCTTTTTGAGTCACGAAACGAGTTTGAGGCATAGGGCCTTCAACCGCATCAACCAAGAGTAATACAGAGTCAGCCATAGACAATACACGTTCAACCTCACCACCGAAATCGGCGTGGCCTGGTGTATCCAGAATATTGATATGGTAACCGTTCCAGCGAACTGAAGTGTTTTTTGCAAGGATGGTAATACCACGTTCAGATTCCTGAGCGTTGGAGTCCATCATCCGTTCCTGCAGTTTAGCGCGGGCGTCGAAGGTGCCTGACTGTTGCAGTAACTTGTCAACCAGGGTGGTTTTACCGTGGTCAACGTGCGCGATAATGGCGATATTACGCAGTTTTTCTATTGCTGAAGCGGTTCCGCTCATTTGTATTTCCTCTGTGGCACTAGCTGACCATAAACCTGACCACTAGGCATTGACTAAAAGTTGCTCGAATTCAAGGGCGCGTATTCTACTCTGTTTTTACACAGAAAGAAAAATTAACTGTGATCTGAAGCGGCTTATTTTTACAACCATAAAGCCGGACTATATATTTCACGGTTTTTCAGTGACAGAGCGATGAAACTTGCTATTTTAAGTCGTGTTTATTTGAAAAAGCACCAAGCTGGGGCTTCTGCATCGAAATGAGGCAACATTGCACCAATATAATGCAAAAGCATGCATCATTACGAAGCAACGATACAAAAAGTCATTACAGATCAACACACTAAATCTTTGGCACAAGAATGGCATTACAATGCGCAAAGCTTTGGCCTAAGCCAGCATTATAAAAACAGGTGTGTTTAGCACACCCGTCAACAGCACAAACCGGAGGAATGCATGTCTGCATCTACAGTACTGAGTTTTATCAAAGAGAACGACGTAAGATTCGTTGATTTACGCTTTACAGATACCAAAGGTAAAGAACAACACGTGACTATTCCAGTCAGCCAGATCAACGAAGATTTCTTTGAAGACGGTAAAATGTTCGACGGTTCTTCTATCGCCGGCTGGAAAGGTATCAATGACTCAGACATGATCCTGATGCCTCAGGCAAACACCATGTTACTGGACCCGTTTTCAGAAGAAACGACCATCAATATTACCTGTGACGTTATAGAGCCAAGCACTATGCAGGGTTACGAGCGTTGCCCACGTTCTATCGCTAAACGCGCTGAAGAGTACCTGAAGTCTACCGGTATTGCTGACACTGTATTGTTTGGACCTGAACCAGAGTGGTTCATGTTTGACGACGTACGTTTCAAAAACAACATGTCTACAGCTTTCTTTGCTATCGATTCTGCTGAAGCGGCATGGAACTCAGACAAAGTATACGAAGGCGGTAACAAAGCGCACCGTCCTGGTATCAAAGGCGGTTACTTCCCGGTACCACCAGTAGATCAACACCACGACATCCGTAGCGCCATGTGTGTGGTGCTGGAAGAAATGGGTCAGGTTGTTGAAGCTCACCACCATGAAGTGGCTACTGCAGGTCAGAACGAAATCGCAACCCGTTTCAATACCTTAACTAAGAAAGCTGACGAAATTCAGGTTCTGAAATACGTGGTTCACAACGTTGCTAACCTGTACGGCAAAACTGTTACCTTTATGCCAAAACCTCTGGTTGGCGATAACGGTTCAGGTATGCACTGCCACCAGTCATTAGCAAAAGATGGTGTTAACCTGTTTGCTGGTGATAAATATGCTGGTTTGTCAGAAACTGCCCTGTACTACATAGGCGGTATCATCAAACACGCTAAAGCAATCAATGCCTTCACTAACCCTTCTACCAACTCGTACAAGCGTTTAGTGCCACACTTCGAAGCTCCTGTAATGCTGGCTTACTCAGCCCGTAACCGTTCAGCTTCTATCCGTATCCCACTGGTACCAAGTGCTAAAGCACGCCGTATCGAAGTGCGTTTCCCGGATCCGGCAGCTAACCCATACCTGGCTTTCGTTGCTCAGTTAATGGCTGGTTTAGATGGTATCCAGAACAAGATCCACCCAGGCGATGCGATGGACAAAGACTTGTATGACCTGCCACCAGAAGAAGAAGCACTGATCCCTCAGGTCTGTGGTTCTTTAGACGAAGCTCTGGATGCACTGGATGCAAACCGCGCTATCTTCACTAAAGGCGGCGTCATGTCTGATGCGATGATCGATGCGTACATCGAACTGAAACGTGCTGAAGCTAAACGTGTGTCTATCGCAGTTCACCCACTGGAATACGAACTGTACTACAGCGTATAACACAGCCTGTAAAATGCCTCAAAACCCGCGCTTGCCGCGGGTTTTTCTTTGGCTGACATTTGAGATCCACAGCAGGACGGATTAGAGTGGATACAGCAGCAGCTACAATCCGGGTCTCTATGAAAAAGCTAGCTTTGTTCTTTGCTTTATTCTGCATCACTGTGTGTTTCACCACTGCAATTTGCACCAGCGTTTTTGCCCAGCAGGTCTATGTCAGCGTGGATAAAAATGGTGTCCCTCTGTATTCAGACCAACCTGTTGCAGGTTCCAAAAAGCTGGAACTGAAAGTATCCTTGCAAAGCCAGCAGCCCCAACAAGCCACTCAAATAGACCCTTTAGCTTCGTTAACTGAGCAAGCCCCTCCTTACCAACTCACTATATTGAACCCAGCAATGGAAGCGACTGTGATCTCCAATCAGGGAGAAGTGGTAGTGCAAACGGACGTCAGCCCCATGCTTGCGGATCATCACAAACTGCGTCTGGTGCTGGATAACAATCAACAAAGCCCAGTGCAGCAAAGCAGTAATTTTCGGCTGCTTGGAGTAGAACGAGGAGAACATCAGCTCCAGCTCCAGGCCCTTGATCAAAACGGCAAGCTAATTGCAGAAAGTCCTGTCACAACCTTTTATTTACGTAAAACGACAATAGCTTCACCAAAATAGTGCATTTTGACGATAACCCGTCCGATTTTACAGTACACTGTGAAATCAAAGCACCATTTTGGTGCAATAGGTGAGCGCAGTGACCCAGCAACAAAAGACGATGGATTTTTCCACCACCGACTTTACCGATCAGCTCAGCACCGCCATTCTGGTGCTCGATAGCCAGTTACAGGTGCAGTATTTTAATACAGCCTGTTCGGCGATGTTTGGTGTGGGTGAAAAACGACTGGCGCAGCAGTATTTTTTTACCTTATTTCAGTACACAGATTTAACCTCCAGTTTCTTCTTAACCGCACTGCAAAACCGGCAGGGTTTTGGCATCAGTGACGTGCAGGCGGTGTTGCTGGATGGCCGGCATATTTTGCTGGATGTCACAGTGAATCTGATTGAACAACCGCATTTAGCCCTGATGCTGGAATTAAGGCAGGTCGACCAGCAGCGCAAAATCAGTCTGGAAAGTTTGCAGCAGCATCAGCATTTAGCAGCGCGGGAGCTGATCCGTGGTTTAGCTCATGAAATTAAAAATCCTTTAGGTGGCCTGCGGGGCGCGGCCCAGCTGCTGGAAGAGTCTTTAAATGACGATCAAAAAGAATACACTCAGCTGATTATTGCCCAGGCAGACAGGCTAAGGAATCTGGTGGATCGTTTGTTAGGGCCTTATAAAGCTCCCAATAAAAAACCATCCAATGTGCATCAGGTGCTGGAAAGAGTCAGCCAACTGGCGCAAATGGACAACCCGACTCATGTGCAGTTTGTCAGAGACTACGACCCCAGTATTCCGGACTTTTCCTTTGACCCCGAATTGATAGAACAAGCTTTGCTGAACATAGTAGGCAATGCACAGCAGGTATTAACTGAAGGGGGCCAAATCACCTTGCAGACCCGGATTTTAAATCAGCATACCATTCATGGCCGGCGTCACCGCTTAGTGGCCGCGGTCAAAGTGACAGATAACGGTCCTGGTATTCCGCCTGAAATTAAAGACACTTTATTTTTCCCTATGGTCACAGGCAAACCCGGTGGCACAGGTTTGGGGTTGTCTATAGCTCAAACCTTAATTCACCAGCATGGTGGCTGGATTGACTGCGAAAGCTGGCCCGGGCAAACCGCTTTTACTTTGTATTTACCGCTCAATAACTCTGGAGAAGAACAATGCAGCAAGTAGTCTGGATTATTGATGATGACAATTCGATCCGCTGGGTGTTGGAAAAGGCGTTAGCACGGGCAGATATTGCCTGCGAAAGTTATGCTTCGGCTGATTTAATGTTGCAAAGACTGCAGTATGAACAACCGACAGTAGTGGTCTCCGATATCCGGATGCCGGGCACTGACGGCATGGCTCTGCTGACCAAGTTGCAGGAACTGTCGCCTGAGCTGCCAGTCATTATCATGACAGCGCATTCGGATCTGGACAGCGCAGTGAATGCCTTTAAAAAAGGTGCTTTTGAATACCTGCCCAAACCTTTTGATGTGAATGAAGCTGTGTCGCTTATTCAGCGCGCCCTGGCTCATAGTCAGGCTAAGCAGCCCAAACAACAGGCTGTGGCACACACTGAAGTTCCGGAAATTATCGGCGAAGCCCCTGCCATGCAGGAAGTGTTTCGGGCTATTGGCCGTTTATCGCGTTCCAGTATCAGTGTGCTGATCAACGGTCAGTCCGGTACGGGTAAAGAGTTAGTGGCTCATGCACTGCACAAACACAGCCCACGTTCAGAACAACCTTTTATCGCGCTGAATATGGCCGCTATTCCAAAAGACTTAATAGAATCTGAGCTGTTTGGTCATGAAAAAGGCGCTTTTACCGGCGCAGCCAATTTACGTAAAGGCCGTTTTGAACAAGCCGATGGTGGCACTTTGTTTCTGGATGAAATTGGCGATATGCCGCTGGATGTGCAAACCCGTTTGCTAAGGGTATTGGCAGATGGTCAGTTTTATCGGGTCGGTGGTCATCAGGGCATCAGTGTGGATGTGCGTATTATTGCGGCAACTCACCAGAATCTGGAGATCCTGGTGGCGGAAGGCAAATTCCGTGAGGATTTATTTCACCGCCTGAACGTGATCCGCATTCAAATTCCGGCGCTGAAAGACCGTAAACAGGATATTCCGAAACTGGCACAACATTTCCTGCAACAGGCCGCCCGTGAGCTGAATGTCGAAGCCAAAAATCTGGCCCCTGAAACCGAAAAGTTTTTAGCTCAGCTCGACTGGCCCGGCAACGTTCGTCAGTTGGAAAACAGCTGTCGCTGGCTGACCGTCATGGCCAGTGGTAAACAGGTATTGTTATCCGACTTGCCAGCAGAACTGACCACTGCGCCCAAAGTTATCGTCAGCTCTGCGCCTGGTGGCCAACAAAGCTGGCAGGAGGCTTTAGCCGCCTGGGTCAGTCAGAAACTCAATGCCGGTGAAGAAAATATACTGGCTGAAGCGGGACCGGAGTTTGAAAAAATAGTGTTACAACAGGCGCTGCATTACACCCATGGGCATAAACAGGATGCGGCTAAGCGCCTCGGCTGGGGTCGTAATACGCTGACCCGAAAACTCAAAGAGCTGAATATGGAATAGGGATGAGTGTCTTATCCCTGACTCAAAAAAACCGGCCAAATGCCACATCGACACATCTGGCCGGCAGGAAATTAATCTGCAGCCTTAAAAGCTTTCCAGAGCTATTTCTATATTTTTGTAATACAAGGACGTTAAACCTTCATAACCTGAATCTGTGCCAATAAAAACCCAGACCCGTCCCTGACCGTCACTGTAGACAGGCACACGTTCACTGGTGGTGGTTTGTACTGTTTTTTCAGCAAAGTTAGATCCATCGCAGGCTGCGCCAGCAGCAGCGACATTCCCTATCACTTTGGCATGAGTGCCGGATTGTGATTGCTGTCCTTTATCCAGATTCAGGTAGTAACCTTCCTGCTTAGGTTCTTTATCACCATAGCCAAACTTCAGATAAACACTTTCTCCCGGGGCGCCTCCCACTCCGGCACAACCTGCTCCGGCGTTGGATAAAAACGTCAGCCTGACTCTGGCATAATATTTAGTCGAGGGTTCAAGTCCGGAAAACTGGTTCTTCATATACATAAATAAATCGTCACTGCGATTCATTCCGGACAGATAAAAACCTTTTTTACCTGCATTCCCTGGTAAAGCACGCAGCCCCGACTCTAACTGATAAATCTCGGCATTATCCGCAGGGTAATCAGAAAAACCAGCAGTCCAGCCATGACTGCCAGCATTGAAATCAAAATTAAAAGCCTTGTCATGTCCCAGTAATTCCAGCTCACAACCAGATAAAGACAACAGGCTTAAACCCACCAGAAAAGCTAAACGCTGCATCAAAGTTTTCCTTAATTTGTGCTTCTGACCCGGTAACTTGCGGTCGCAGTAAAGCGGAACGACGCAGTCAACAAAGCTGCGAATTCAAGTACGACGGCTATAGTCTAAAAACAACTGGCGGAAACCCTGTGACCATTTGTAATAGTTAGGTTGGCAAAAGTTACTGAATATCAGGAAAAAGTAAAACCAGCCGCCAGGATCGGCTGGTTCAAACATCTTTGCTTTGCTGCGAATTAAAGTGGGAAAGGCTGATCGATGCTGACAGCTGGTTCGGTAAACCAGCGTGGACCAGAAGCTGTCATGTAAAAATGATCTTCAAGCCGAACACCAAACTCCCCAGGTACACAGATCATAGGTTCGTTACTGAAACACATCCCTTGCGCCAGCAGTGTGTGCTCATTGCGCACCAGATAAGGGCCTTCGTGGATATCCATCCCTATACCATGACCTGTTCTGTGCGGTAAACCAGGCAAGGTGTAATCCGGCCCTAAACCATAAGACTCGAGCACTTCACGGGCTGCGGTATCCACCAGACCACAAGCCCTGCCCAGCTTCGCAGCCGCAAAAGCTGCCGCCTGAGCGGCCTTTTCTACGGACCAGATGTCACGCTGACGGGCTGTCGGCTCACCAAAGACATAACTTCGTGTGATATCAGAGACATAACCTGATAAACGACAGCCCGTATCAATCAGCACCATATCACCTTTTTCAAGATTTTTCGGCGTTTTCACCCCATGCGGAAACGCCGAATCCGGCCCAAATAAAACGATGCAGAAGTAGGAACCGCTGGCGCCAACTTTACGATGGGCTTCATCGATAAAAGCTTCCACTTCCGCAGTACTGATACCTTCATACAAGATACTGGCCACGGCCCTGTGCACTGCTAAGGTCATATCCATAGCACGCTGCATAATGGCAATCTCAGCCGCTGATTTTTGTGCTCTACAACCTTGTGTAATGGCTTTGCCACTGACGATCTGCTGCTGTGGATTAGCCTGACGTAAGCCTTCGAAGATAAAAAACGCACTGCTGTCATCCAGCGCCAATACTGGATTTGCTTTAGAGCAATGTTGTTTAAACACACTCAGCAACAGCTCATAAGGGTTTTCGTGCTCATGCCAGCCCAAAACCTCTCCCTGGATCACCTGAAAACCACTGAGCGTAGGGATCTCAAATACAGGACTAATATAGACCAGTGCACCTGCTGCTGGCCCTTTTGCAAATAGTAAAGCTCCGACTAAACGTTCGCTGGCATACCAAACTGTGCCAGTGAAATAGCTTAAGTTGGTACCAGCATTCAGATACAAGGCATCTATTCCTTGCTGCTGCATCAACTGCTGCGCTTTTTCAATACGGGCCTGATACTCGGCAGTGCTGATCGGTTCGACACCAGCGACCATGGGTTCTAAGCTATCCAGCGCCTGTTGTTTGGTTTTACCACCTATCTGACTCATCATCTGCTCCATTCTTCTGTTGATAATTCAGAGTATGCAGCTGCGATTGCATGAATTAAAATGATATAAATTCAACAAATCATGAATTGGATTCATTCATGCTACCTCCACTCAAAGCATTACAAGCCTTCGAGGCGACGGCACGACTCAAAAGTTTCAGCAAAGCTGCAGAACAGCTCTTTGTCACTCAAAGTGCCATCAGTCATCAGGTGAAACTGCTGGAGGACTTTATTGGCCAACCGCTGCTGTTACGGCAAAACAAGAGTGTAGAGCTGACTCAATCAGGCGATATGTTGTATTCGGTTGTGCGGGACTGTTTTGTCCGCCTGAATTCTGTGACTCAGCATTTATTGAACCAACCCCCTGTTCAGCTCAAAATTCTGGCACAAACTTCTATAGCAGTGGAATGGCTGGCCCCCCGCCTGGAGCTGTTTAAACAACAACACCCACAATTGGATACTTTGTTGGATATGGCTTCTATGGCCAATAATGCCGACCCGGAGCAGTACGATATTATTCTGGGCACCTGGCCAGCTCCTGCCGGTTTTGTCAGCCGGCAACTGCGCACCGAGTTCTGGTATCCGGTTTGTGCCCCGGCTCAGTTTCAACTATTAACAACGGATGACGCTGCTGAATTATTGCACTACCCGCTGTACAGCTCAGAAACCGGAGAAGATTGGCAGTTGTGGTGCCAACATCAGCAACTACGTAGCCCTGCGGCTATGCAACTGCGTTATGTCAATCTGGCGTTATTGGCAACAAAAGCCGTCACTGCGGGCAGTGGCTTTGCCTTGTCGAATGACTTTATCGCAGGGCCAGCTTTAGCCAGCGGTCAACTGATGGCATTGCGCCAGTTCAGCTATCAGTTGCCATGGGGGCAATATCAGCTGCATTACAAAACCGACAGTATACAAAGTACTGCTGTGGCTCATTTTATTCAGTGGCTGACAGAGCAACTACAACCAGCGTCTGGCTAAAACCCGGTGCGCTGTGCATAAGCTCGCCAAAACATCACACCACAGACGAAGAACACAAAAGCCAGCACCAGTGGCAGACTGTTCCATTTATTCATCACTATGATGTTATTTTCTGGCCACAGCAGTTTTTTATTGGTAGCAGAAGTGCGCACACCATGGATTAAGAAGTCACCCACTTTATTTTCAACAAAAAATATCAACTGATTTTCTCTGTTTAAAAAACCATACAACTGCTGCGTATTGTCGCAATCCTGCCTGCCCTGCAGCGGCAACCATTCAGTCGACAGGCTACTTTTTAAATAAATAGTACCTTTCCCACCTAAATCAGCGTCACAGTTCATTCCACTCAGCACTGCAGGCACCTGCAATAAATCTGAGCCATCACTTTGTACTGTGTATTTTGGGAAAAATACAAACACAGCCACTGCAGCAGCCGCTAACACAAAACTGCCTAAGCTGGTCCACTTTAACTGCCCAAGGCTCCAATTAAGATACGACAGACTTTTTTCCATAACTCACCCCAGAGTACAAAGAGCGATAAGTTACCAGTGTCATTCAAGTAAGGAAAGCAGAGAGTGATGATGCTCTATGTAGGCGCTGCA
>CAMLSF010000024.1 GCA_946482615.1 uncultured Chromatiaceae bacterium
ATCCTGCGTCCTTGATGCCGCAGCGGCGTTGACTTCAGTCATTCACCCCAATCGCATAGGTAATCTATGCTCATGGGGATTCACTCTTTTGTCGCCTTGCTGCACCACCAATGCCTTTGGATTTTATCCTGCGTCCCTGGCGCTGCAGCGGCGTTGACTGCTTTCGCTCACCCCGGTCACATAGGTTAACTATGCTCCCGGGGATTCACTCTTTTGTCGCCTTGCTGCACGGATTTTATTCTGTGGATGGGGTCGTAGGGGCGCGGGTTTATCCCCGCCCGTCCAACATCAGATAGATGCCTGTCAGACTATTCCGTCACCCAGGGCATGTCCGGCAATAAGGCCAGATGTTCGATATAACGCGGCAAATTAAAGCTTTCGTTACGCTCTATCACGGCTTCCATCTCAGGCGCTAAAGCACAGGCCATCAGTTCCAAAGCATCTTCTCTGCTATGGCCTGTCATGCATAAACGCATCAGGGTTTCTTTCACTTGTTTCGGATTATTATCGGCCAGCTGGTTTTCCAGCACTTCAAACAAGAGTTCCTGTGTTTCTAAATGTTCTTCGCTCATGGTGATCTCTGCCTCATTTAGGTTTTTACTCTTAGTACTTGAAGCTTCCGCTTCAGCGGCTAAGGGCGAATGGCTCGCAGCATGCCAGAGAGGTTACAAAGCGGCAAGCCGAAGGACCGACCTCTGAAGTTTTTGCTCTGGCCTGATGGTGTTCCGCTGTGGCTTTGGCTAAGCTGGGCCACGGCTTTTTAAACATAAAAACAAAAACTTATGCAACAGGGATATTCGTCAAACTGGCACAGCAGGCTCAAAGCTTTAGGGCCAGGCATTTTATTGGCTACGGCTGCTATTGGTGGCTCTCATATAGTGGCTTCGACTCAGGCCGGGGCTTTGTTTGGCTGGCAACTGGCCGTGCTGATCCTGCTGGTGAACGTGCTGAAATACCCCTTTTTCCGCTTTGGCGTGGAATACAGCCTGCAAAGCGGTGAAACTTTACTGGAGGGCTATCAAAAACAAGGCCGGGGTTATTTATTAAGTTTTGTCTGGCTGAATTTAATAGCGGCAGTGGTTAATACAGCAGGTGTTTTGCTGCTGACCGCCAGTTTGCTGCAATTTTTTATGCCGGTGCAGTTATCCCTGACTGCGCTTTGTCTGATCCTGCTGGCTGTGTGTCTGCTGATTTTATTGGCGGGCCAATACAAGCTGCTCGATGATGTGTCCAAATGGATTATGGTGCTGCTGACTATCACCACTGTAGCAGCCGCTATTATCGCTTTTAACAAAGGCCCCACCGCTGCGCCGGATTTTGTTGGCCCTTCACCCTGGCAGTTGATGTATTTAGGTTTTTTAGTGGCGCTGATGGGCTGGATGCCGGCTCCTATTGAAATTTCTGCTATTAACTCCCTGTGGCTGAAAGCCAAGCAGCAGCACACCCCTGTCAACAAAAAGGATGGTTTGTTTGACTTTAACTTAGGCTACTGGAGTACCACAGTGCTGGCTTTGGTCTTCCTGGCTTTGGGGGCTTTGGTGCAATATGGTTCGGATCAGAAAGTAGAATTAGCCGGTGCTGCTTATACCAACCAGTTTGTTGCTATGTACGCCAGCACTATAGGTGACTGGTCAAAGCTGTTGGTGGCTTTAGTGGCTTTTCTTTGTATGTTTGGCACTACCCTGACAGTGCTGGACGGTTATGCCCGTACCATTAATGAGTCTTTCCAACTGTTAGGCTGGCAAAACACTGAGCGAAAACATAGCTACAACCTTTGGCTGCTGGCGCAGGCTGCTTCTGGTATGGCGGTGATTTTGTTTTTTAAATCTGCGCTTGGCCCCATGCTGACCTTTGCAATGAGCCTGGCTTTTGTCACTACCCCTGTGTTTGCCTGGTTAAATTACCGCCTGATGCGGGGCCAGCAAAAACACCTGATGCAGCCCTGGATCCGCTTGTTATCCTGGCTGGGTTTGATCTACTTATTTGGTTTTGCGCTGCTGTTTATCTGGTGGTATCTGACGAAGTAAAAACGTCCGGTAATCAAAGCTTTAACTGTTTCGCTCAGAAATTCGCTTGCGCCGGTTACAGCCGCTCTGTAGTCTCGATTTCAGAGATCGGTATAAACCGGCAGCAAAGCAAAAAACACAATCTTCCCACTACAAAACATCAAATCAACAGTAGTAAAAACAGAAGAGCAACTTATGGATTCATTGCAATTTGTGGGCACCTTTTTGCTGCAATTGGCCGTTATTCTGGCCGCAGCGCAGCTTTTTGGTTATCTGGCTCGTTTTATTGGTCAGCCGAAAGTGGTGGGCGAGATGATCGCCGGTGTGGTGTTAGGACCTTCGTTATTTGGCCTGTTCTGGCCTGATATTCAACAACAAATCTTCCCTGCCGACACTATGCCTGTGTTGTATTTTGGCGCACAGCTGGGTGTGGGTTTGTATATGTTTTTAGTTGGACTGGAATTTAATACCAGTCTGTTTAAGCAACAGGCCCGCAGCGCTATTGCTGTGTCTTTGGCCGGTATGCTGGTGCCATTTAGCGTAGCGGCCTTGTTGTGCTTATGGCTGCTGGATATACCGGGTTTATTTGCGGCTAATATTTCCTACGGCAATGCCGCCTTGTTTTTAGGCGCGGCCATAGCTATTACCGCCTTTCCTATGCTGGCCCGTATTATTTATGAACGGGGTTTGTCCGGTACTTCGTTAGGTGCTTTGGCTTTGGCTGCAGGTGCTATTGATGATGCTGCTGCCTGGACTGTGATGGCTGTGGTGCTGGCCAGTTTTGGTGGTGGAGCTTTGCTGGCGGTGAAAGCTGTAGTAGGTGGTGTGGCTTACGCGACTTTAATGTTTACCAAAGTCACGGGCTGGTTGCAGCCTTTGGCCGATCGGATTGAAGCCAAAGGAGAAATGAGCTGGGGTCAGTTTGCTTTCCTGTTGCTGCTGTTTGCTTTGTCTGCTTATTCGATGGAGTGGGTTGGTCTGCATGCTGTGTTCGGCGGCTTTATTTTAGGCATAGCTATGCCGCGCGGCGCCATAGTGGAACATTTACGTAAGCGCCTGGAAAAAATCACTATTTTTGTGTTGTTGCCGATGTTCTTCACTTATTCAGGTTTAAAAACCCAGCTGACTATTTTGGCCGACTGGGAGGTGATGTCGGTGGCTCTGGTGATCCTGGCCGCTTCAATTTTTGCCAAAGGTATTGCCTGCTGGGCAGCGGCCCGCCTGACCGGCAGTGATAACAGAACCGCTATGGCGGTAGGCGCTTTAATGAACGCCCGCGGCCTGATGGAGCTGATTATTATCAACATAGCACTGAAGTATGGTGTGATCGAACCCGCCTTATTCTCCATTATGGTGGTTATGGCGATAGTCACTACCTTAATGGCGACACCGCTGTTTGAACTGGTGTATGGCCGGCATATGAAAAACAAGCAACGAACTGAGTCACACTTGTGTGCCAGTACTACAAATTAATGTCCAGATAGAGAGTATCGAGTAGTGTCTGAATCTATGTCGCTGCGATTGCAGCAAATAGCTCAATTAATACGTCAGCAACAGTTGGTCGAAGCAGAGCAGTTGTGTCGATCTTTGTTGCGGGAGAACAGTCAACTGGCGGAGGCCTGGTTGTTGTTGTCTGATATCGCATTTTTAGTACGCCGTTGGAATGATGCCGAAGGCTGTCTGAAAAATGCACTGAGCTTAAAGCCTGATCAAGCCTACTATCAATTTGCCTTGGCTAATTTTTATCAGCTGACAGGACAGGATCAGCTGGCTTACCCTGAACTGAAACGTATGGCGCAACAGTCCAGTGAGCCCGAAATTCAGCAAAGTTATGCCAAAGTTTGCTGGCGGCTGGGGTTTTATCAGGACAGTCTGGCAGCCTTTCAGGCCTCTGCACAGCAGCAAACTGACAACGAGCACTATGTTTTACCTTTAGTGCGGGCTTTGATGAGCCTGGATTTGTTAGCCGAAGCTCAGAATCATCTGACCGTCTTAATTGAAAGCACTAAACATTCCGGAGAGGCTGCATTGTTACAGCTGCATCTGCAGTTAAAACAAAAAGGTATTGCGGCTACGCTGGAATCGGCACAGAACTGGAGAAAACTCTACCCGGACCATCAGGGCTTGGCACATCTGGCGGAAGCCTTAGTGAATATCAAGCAAAATCAATTGAATAAAGCTGGTGTGTTACCCGCGGTACAAAAACAAAGTCTGAATTGGCTAATGCAGCATGAGCAGGACATCCATTGGGTTGGTGTGCCAACTCAGGTGTTGCAGGCGGCGGTTGAAGTTGCGCCTTCTGAAGGTTTGTGGCTGGAAGCCGGAGTGTTTTTTGGCCGCTCTGTTAATTTACTGGCAAAAGCAACCAGCCGTTTGGTTCATGGCTTTGATAGTTTTGAAGGATTGCCTGAAGACTGGAAAGCAGGTGAACAAAAGGGCAGTTATTCGACCGGTGGGCGTTTACCAGAAGTGGCAGACAATGTCAGGTTACACAAAGGCTGGTTTGAGCACAGCTTGCCTCCTTTCCTGGCTACGCATCAGGATGTACTTAGCTTACTGCATATTGATTGTGACTTATACAGCTCCACCCGCACTGTGCTGGAGCAACTGGCCGACAGGTTTGTAGAAGGTACTGTGATTGTTTTTGATGATTTCCTGGGTTTTCCGGGTTTTGAGCAGCACGAACTGAAAGCTTTTGAAGAGTTTATTCTGCAGTCTGGCTGGAGTTATAAGCTGATTGCAGCCTCTTTGCTGAGCAGGGAAGTTGCTATCCAGCTGCAACATAAGACCTCAGTTTGACAGCAGACTCTACGAATGATGAGTGCAGTATCGGGCTCATCATTCGTAGATGCCAATTCTTTATGTCAGAGTAAAAACCACAAGTTTGCATATAAGTGACAGCTTTTGTTGCTCTGTATTCTGTTATAGCTTTTATGCTTTCCCCTTCTGGTTCATTGAGCCTCTCCCTTCTCATAACTTAAAGAAAATTAACAATTTTTTGTCTGAATTAATGGCAAAAAAATCAGCAGGATCCATACTTCTCTGGCGTCTCTTTGTAACTACGGAGCTGGCTAATGGACAAAAGGTTAATTCAGCCGCTGTGCATCATTTTGTTTGTTTTGTTGCTTATCAGCCAATGGCTGAATTACTCCTCTGTGGGCGGTGCCGTCTTCAGTACTTTGTTATGTCTGCTCGGTGCAGTGTTATTGTGGTTTTCGTTTTCAGCCCCTGAAGCGAAAACAGAACAGGTCCGACAGGAGCAAGTGCCGGAGCTGCGGCCTTTTAGTCAGAATTTGTTGCAGCTGCTGAGTCAGGTATTGCCGATGTGGGTTAAACAATCGGCTTTGGTGAAAGAGCAAACAGAAGCCGGTGTTGTGCATCTGAATGAAAAATTTGCTGAACTGCTCAGCGTACTGGGGGCTGGACCAGGCAAAGGTTCAGCACAAAATGAGCAGAAACTGGTGGAGATGATTAAAGACTCAGAGTGCAAATTGCTGACGATGACGCAGCAACTGAATCAGGCGCAGCAGAACCGCCATAAAATGCTGACAGAAATTCAGGAACTGGCCAAAGTCACAGACCATTTGCAGGCCATGACCAGTGAAGTAGGGGATATCGCGGCCCAAACTAACCTGCTGGCGCTGAACGCTGCTATTGAAGCGGCCAGGGCCGGTGAAAGTGGCCGGGGTTTTGCTGTGGTTGCTACCGAAGTGCGGGCCTTGTCGAACCGTTCCAGCGAAGCAGGTCAAAAAATACGCCAGCGTGTGGCTGAAGTGACCCAGGCCCTGACCAAAACTGTGGCCGATTCTGAGCAACAGGTGGATCACGAACAGCAACTGATCCAGCAAACCGAACACACCATCAGCAGTGTACTGAGTGATTATGAAGATGCGGTACAAGGCATCAGTGAAACTAACCATCAAATGCAGTTACAGGCGGAGCATGTGCAGCAACAATTGTCTGATGTGGTGATGCATCTGCAGTTTCAGGACAGAGTCAGTCAAATCCTCAGTCATGTGATGGACGATATGCATAAGCTCTCCGACAACGCCAACAGATTTGCCGCTCAGCTGGACGCCGGTGAGTTGCCTGACACTATTTCAGTGCAGCATTGGCTCGAAGGCCTGAGAAAAACCTATACCACGCTGGAACAAGTCTCTGTGCATACAGGAGCAAAACAACAGTCCGGCTCAAATGATGACATTACGTTTTTTTAGGGATATGCAGTGATGAAAACCATACTTATTGTCGATGATTCAATCAGCATACGTCAGGTCGTGGGGATGACGCTCAAAGCCAATGGTTTTGATGTGATTGAAGCCGTGGATGGCGTGGATGCGCTGAAAAAGCTGACAGGTCAGAAAATCCATCTGATTATTTCAGACGTGAATATGCCCAATATGGATGGCATTACCTTATTAAAAGAAATCAAGCAGTTACCTGCCTATCGTTTTACACCTGTAGTGATGTTAACGACAGAAGGTGCAGAAGAGAAAAAAGAACAGGGGCGGGCAGCAGGCGCAAAAGCCTGGATTATCAAACCCTTTCGTCCAGAACAGATGTTGGTTGCTGTGAATAAACTCATTCTTCCTTAGGAGTGTGGCATGTCTGTACAAATTACTCCAAAAGCGGACTTTCTGGTGGTGGAGTTTGGTCATGACCTGACCATTTTCACAGTACGGGATTGTTATGAAGCTTTAAAAAAGCTGGCTGGTATGAGGATGGAGAAAGTCATTCTGGACTTGTCTGCAGTCAACGACTTTGATTCGTCCGGTGTGCAGTTGTTGCTTTGGGTGATGCAGCATCATACAGACAAAAATTTTACCCTGACCCACAGTGAAAACCCGGCAGTCAGCAGGGTGCTTCAGTTGTATTCACTGGATTTTGGTTCTGACGCAGCAGCAACTTAGAGGGAACACCGAATGGATATGTCAGAAGCGAAATCGCTGTTTTTTGAGGAAGCCACTGGGTTACTGGAAACCATGGAGTCCTGTTTATTAGAAATTGAATCCGGTGAAGCGACTGTAGAGTCGCACATAGATGCCATTTTCCGTGCCGCTCATACCATTAAAGGCTCGGCTGGTTTATTTGGCTATGACCATATAGTGGCTTTTACCCACAGTGTTGAGAGTGTGCTGGATAAGGTCCGTTCCCACGAGATTGGGATGGATGAGACGCTGATTAATCTGTGTTTTGCCAGCCGGGATCATTTGGCCACTATGGTGCGTCAGTTACAGGATTCTTCCATAGAACTGGATTTTCATGCCGGTGAAGTGTTGCTGGTGGAACTGAATCGTTATCTGGATCCGGCTCCTGCTGTGACTGTGGATGAAGTGGAACCGGTGCAAAGTTCTGAGAACTGGCAAATTGATATTCAGTATGGTCCGGACGTGTTCCGGGATGGCATGGATCCTTTGTCTCAGCTGGGGTTTCTCTCCACCCTGGGCGAGCTGCAGCAAGTCAGAGTGGTGCCACATTTTAAAGAAGACTTTGACCCCGAAAGCTGTTATCTGCAGCTGTTTATTGAACTCAATTCTGCGGTCAGCAAAAAAGAGCTGGAGGATGTGTTTGAGTTTATTCAGGACAGCAGCAAAATTCAGATCACTGTGCCAGTCAAAATCAGCCAGCAGTTGGCACAACAGGACGTGGTGGATGAAAAGCTGGGTACCTTGCTGGTGCAGGCTGGCGCTGTCACTGAGCGTGAATTGGCTCAGGCCCTGCAGGTGCATAAGGATCAGGAAATTGCGCTGGGCGAAGCCCTGGTGCAGCAAGGTGTGGTGTCTAAAGATTTGGTCAGTACAGCCTTGGACAAGCAAAAAGCCACAGAGCATAAAAGACCGGCGGATTTTCAGTTTTTAAAAGTGGAAGCCAAAAAACTGGATTTATTGATCAATCTGATTGGCGAACTGGTGACATCCGGTGCTGAGATGGACTCGCTGTTGTCGCAGCTGGAAGATGACAAAATATCCGAGTCCTTTTCCATTTTAACCTCCTTACTTGAACAAATCCGTGATGGGGCTTTAGGTCTTCGGATGGTGCAGATTGGTGAATCCTTCAGCCGTCTGCGCCGTATAGTACGGGATGTCAGTAAAGAGCTGGATAAAGACATTAATCTGGTGATTGAAGGGGCAGAAACTGAGCTGGATAAAAGCATGGTGGAGAAATTATCTGACCCGCTGATGCATATAGTGCGTAACGCTTTGGACCACGGTATAGAGCCGAAAGAACTTAGGTTATACAAAGGTAAACCGGCTCAGGGCCAGCTAAAACTCAGTGCCCGGCATGAAGCGGGCTCAGTCGTGATTGAAATTTCTGACGATGGTGCAGGTTTAAATCAACAAAAGATCCGGCAAAAAGCCATAGAAAAAGGCATCATCAGTGCGGATCGGGATTTGTCTGAGCAGGACATTTTTAAACTGATTTTTGAACCAGGTTTTTCGACAGCAGCTGCTGTTACCAATCTGTCCGGCCGTGGTGTTGGCATGGATGTAGTGCGGCGTAATATTGAAGAGCTGCGTGGTCAGATCCAGATTTTCTCCACTTTGGATCAAGGCACAACCTTCAGCATTCGTTTACCTCTGACCCTGGCTATTATTGATGGTTTTCTGGTTAGTGTGGCGAACTCGAAAATGGTGTTGCCACTGAATATGGTGCAGGAATGTATTGAATTTCATCCTTCGTTGCAGACCCATGGCCGGAATTATCTCGACCTGCGTGGTGAAGTGCTGCCTTTTATCCGCTTAAGGGATTTATTTAAGTTGTCCGCTGTGCCTTGTGGTCGTGAAAACATAGTAGTGGTGCAGTATGGCTCAGACAGAGCCGGATTGGTGGTGGATAGCCTGCACGGGGAATTACAGGCGGTGATTAAGCCGCTGAATTCAATGTTTAAATCTTTACGGGGTATTGGGGGCTCTACCATTTTGGGTTCAGGTGATATAGGCCTGATCCTCGATATTCCTCAATTAGTTCAGTTTGCCACCAATCTGGAGATGCAAACATGTCAACAGTAACAAACAGGCCGCAAAACAACACACACATCAACGATTCATTAAAACGCGATGAGCTGGATCCAGAGCATTATCTGACCTTTTTATTGAGGGATGAATACTTTGGCATCAGCATCAGTTCGGTAAAAGAAATTATTGAATACGACAATGTCACTTCCATTCCGTTGATGCCGGATTTTGTCAAAGGGGTGCTCAATCTGCGGGGGGAAGTGGTGCCTGTGATCGACCTGTCGATTCGCTTTAATAAGCCGGCAACCGAAGTACAAAAAAGGACCTGCATCATCATTATGGAAATACCTTATGAAGATCAGATTGTAACCCTGGGTGCTGTGGTGGACAGTGTCTGTGAAGTGATGGAGATCCCGGAGAAAAGCATTGAAGCAGCACCGACTTTCGGCGCTAAGATCCGCGCTCAGTTTATTTTGGGAGTGGCACATATCGAGGAGCATTTTGTCATTTTATTAAGAGGGGACAGAGTGCTGTCTATTGATGAGATGGCTTCCATCATCGATAAGGTGCTTGAGTAGTAAAGCCGGGCTGTCGGAGGCAAGGTGGTGGTCAACACTCAACCCAAAGTATTTATTGATCCTTCAGAGTTAAACAGGGCTATGCCTCTGTCGGACCAGGAGTTTTATCAAATCCGGGATTGGCTGAAAGGTCAGTCCGGTATTCATCTGGCTGATATTAAAAAAAGTATGGTGGTAGGGCGGCTGCAAAAGCGCCTGAAAGCGCTGCAGATCCCAAGTTTTGCCGCTTATCTGAAATTGCTGCATCAGGCCGATCAAACTGCGGAGCGGCAAACAGCGGTGAATTTATTAACCACCAATGAAACTTACTTTTTCCGGGAAGAAAAACATTTCCAGTTTCTTGAACAGCAGGTGCTGCCTCAAGTGCAATACCGGGACAACTTTAAAGTCTGGAGTGCTGCGGCTTCAACAGGGGAAGAAGCGTATTCGATAGCTATGACTTTGGGGCATCTGTGGGGGGCGCAAAGCAGCTGGCAAGTGATGGGCACGGATATCAATACTTCTGTGCTGCAAAGGGCGCAAAAAGCTTTGTATCCGCTGGATGCCAAAGACAGGATCCCGCTGCATTTGCTCAAAGCCTTTTGTTTAAGGGGCATAGGGCAGGAAACCGGTTGGCTGAAAATAAGTTCTGAAATCAGTTCACATGTCAGTTTTGTTCAGGCCAATCTCTTTACTTTGCATGTGAAGCTGCCGTTATTTGATGTGATTTTTTTGCGCAACGTACTGATTTATTTCGAATTAGAAGACAAAAAAAAGATTATCCGCAATGTGGTGCGGCAGCTTAAACCAGGTGGCTGGCTGCTGGTTGGGCATTCGGAGAGTATTCATGGTTATCACGATGATTTAAAGCAGCACAGGCCCAGTTGTTATCAATACTTACCTGCGAGCAGGTCCTAATGAATAAGGTCGTCCAGTGGCAAAGATAAAAGTACTGATAGTGGATGATTCAGCCTTAGTCCGGCAGGTACTGAGTGGTTTGCTGGAAAAAGAGCATGATATTGAGGTGATGGCTACAGCACCAGATCCTATTTTTGCGATGAGCAAAATGAATAAAGAATGGCCTGATGTGATTACGCTGGATGTGGAAATGCCGCGGATGGACGGTATCACTTTTTTAAAACAAATTATGGCCACCCGACCCACACCAGTTTTAATTTGCAGCTCTCTGACCGAAAAAGGCGCTGCGACCACAGTACAGGCGATGGAAGCTGGTGCTGCCGGAATTTTTACCAAGCCTGCCTTAGGGGTCAAAGATTTTCTGATCAACAGTAAAGCCAGCTTTGCCGAAGCCATAAGGGAAGTGGCAAAAATTAATACTAAAAATCTGAAGTATGCCCCTAAGCCTGTGGCGAAAACAGTACAAATGGCAGTGCCGGAGCCTGCTGCTATTGCCATGGCGAAAACCACAGAAAAAGTGGTGGCTATAGGCACCTCAACCGGAGGCACTATTGCGCTTGAGCATGTATTAAGTCAGTTGGATACCGACTGCGAAGGCATAGTGATAGTGCAGCATATGCCGGAAAAATTTACCGCGGCTTTTGCGGAACGTCTGAATACGCTCTGCGCTATTGAAGTGCGGGAAGCCAAACATGGGGATAGGGTAAGACCTGGCCTGGCGCTGATTGCTCCCGGCGGGCAGCATATGAGCCTGATGCGTAACGGAGCTTATTATCATGTGTCGGTAAAGCCCGGCCCTGCCGTCAACCGGCATTGCCCTTCAGTGGATGTGTTGTTTCGTTCCGTTGCTAAAATTGCCGGTACCAATGCAATAGGCATCATTATGACGGGCATGGGGGATGACGGTGCCCGGGGTTTGCTGGAGATGAAAGAAAACGGCGCCCGCACTTATGCCCAGGATGAAGAAAGTTGTGTGGTTTACGGTATGCCAAAAGAAGCTGTCAAACGTGGTGCTGTGGATCAATTGGTGGGGTTGGGAAAAATTCCTGCTGTCATTATGGCTTACAGTCGATAAGGAAAGTTTTTATGGCATCCCCCAGAGTATTAATAGTTGAAGACAGTCCTTGTCAGGCGGAATACCTTTCCGTTTTGTGCCGCTCTTGTGGCATCAGCAAACTGGCGACAGCGGAAAACGGCCGTGTTGCGCTGGAGCTGATCGACAAAGCGGAAACAGGCTTTGATATTCTGATCTGCGATTTGGAAATGCCGGATTTAGACGGCATAGAACTGATCCACTTATTGGCAAACCGTAATACCAGCAGCGCGCTGATTATTGTCAGCAGTCGCGAGCAGAGTTTAATTTCTGCAGTGGAACTGATGGCTGTCACTGAAGGCATTTATGTGCTGGGCAGTATCCGCAAACCTGTGCCTCAGGGCGCGTTAGAAACACTGATCAAAGACTACAGAGGCAAAGCTGTTGCCAGAGCTAAAGGTCGTGCCCCTTTAAACACTGCTTTGACAGTACAGGAATTGGAGCAAGGGCTGGCTCTGCATCAGTTTGAGTTACATTACCAGCCCAAACTCTGTATGGACAATGGCATGTTGCATGGACTGGAAGCTTTGGTCCGCTTTCGTCACCCGGAGCGGGGGTTACTCTACCCCGGCGACTTTATTGAATTGTGCGAACACATAGGGCTGATTGACGCTCTGAGTTTTGAAGTGATCAGCATGGCTATACAACAAATGGTGGTATGGAATCAGCAGGGTTTTGCGCCCCGGATTTCGGTCAACTTATCAGGCCGGTCTTTTGGCAACAGCGCTTTTACCCACGACGTGATGGCATTGCTTAGTCATGCCGCCATAGCGCCTTCAGATTTAATTTTTGAAGTGACTGAAACCCAGGTAATAGACAATATAGGAGAGGCTTTAGCCTTTTTGAGCAGGTTAAGGCTACATGGTTTTGGTTTATCTATAGATGACTATGGTACTGGCTATTCTTCAGTAAAACAGCTGTCACAAATTCCTTTTACTGAGCTGAAAATGGATCGCAGCCTGATTGAAGGTGTGGCTTCTAAATCTCATTTGCAGGTGATTTTTGAGAGCACCTTGTCGATGTGCAACAAACTGGGTATAGATTTAGTGGCGGAAGGCATAGAAAAAAGCAAAGACTGGGATTATTTGCGCAGTGCAGGTTGTCATGTAGCGCAGGGTTATTATATTTCGCCTCCTATGCCCAGCCATGAAGTAGTGAATTGGGTGCATGCAGGTATGCCGGCCTTGCATGACAAAATGGCTTAGCCTGTGGTTTTTTGTTGTTGCAACGGCAATTGTCTGACCCAGACATCTCCACTCCACAAATCAAAAAACACATTGCGGTGACCCGCTCCCCCTACATGTTCTGAGACTGAATGTAAGCCCATTTTTTGCAGTAAGTCTCTGGCCATTTCAATGTTCTTGCAGCCAACATCGGCCACTGAGCCTTTTTCAGCATGAAACATGCGGCCGCCCCCAAAAAGTTTGGCCTGAAACTGACTCATCGGCAGCCCAATCAGCCGGATGTCCTCCCGCAATAACCAAAAAGCCTCTTCTGCATAACGGGCATCAGCCTGTTTGTGGTTGAGAGCTTTTAACGGCTCTTTACGTTTAGGTAATAAAAAATGGCACATGCCACCCGCCTTAAGCTTAGGGTGCCATAAAGTCACGGAAACGCAGGATCCTAATAAAGTGCGGATCCTGGTATTGGGGTCATTGCTAAAGTAATACTCTCCGGGTTGCAGCAGTATTTCGACATATTGTTTAGGTTGCATAGTTGCAACTCCTGCTGACAAAACGAGCGCAGCTCAGCAGAGGGAATTGCTGAGCTGTCTGCAGTTAAAAGCGGACAAAGTCTCCGTCTGAATTGACATTGTGATGCACCATAGCTTTTTTGCTGGGTGATTTAGTCTGAGATGCTGAACTGCGGGGGGCGGAATCTGATATGCCTGATACTTTAAAAAATGAAATCAGTTGTTGCAGTTGTTCAGCCTGACCACTCATTTCCTCTGCTGTGGCGGCTAACTCTTCACTGCTGGCTGCGTTTTGTTGGGTCACCTGATTCAGTTGCACCATAGCTGAGTTAATCTGGGTAGTGCCTGTGCTTTGTTCTTCACTGGCGGCGGTAATTTCCTGCACCAGTTCTGAGGTTTTATTGATGCCTGGTACTATATCGTCCAGCACAGTACCAGCGCGTTCCGCCAGTTTGACACTGTCTTTGGCTACTTCGCCAATCTCCTGAGCTGCAACCTGACTGCGTTCGGCCAGTTTGCGCACTTCCGCTGCTACAACGGCAAAACCACGACCATGTTCACCTGCTCTGGCCGCTTCGATAGCGGCGTTTAATGCCAATAAATTGGTTTGGTAGGCAATGTCGTCAATAATGCCAATTTTGTCGGCAATGCTTTTCATGGCCGCTACTGTCTGGCGTACCGCTTGTCCGCCTTCGTTGGCATTTACAGCAGCTTTTGACGCTATGCCTTCGGTAATTTTGGCGTTTTCTGTATTCTGGCTGACGGAGGCGCTCATCTCTTCTACTGAAGCTGAGGTTTCTTCCACGCTGGCGGCCTGTTCACTGGTGGCTTGTGACATATTCTGGGCTGTGGAACTTACTTCCTCCGAAGCAGAAGATAAGTTATCTGCTGCACTTCTGACTTCTCCGACTATTTGTGACAAGCGTGTCACCATCTCACTGATGGCAAACAACATACTGGAGGAGTCGCCTGCTTTGAGCTGCACTTTCATGGTTAAATCGCCCGCTGCCACTTTAGTCACAACATCAGCGGCATAAGCCGGTTCGCCACCAATTTGTTTCACCAGCCCACGTACAATCAGCACCGCAACAGCTATACCTAAAACCACGCTGACTAAAATCATCACAGTAACAAACTGCTGGGCTGTGGCATAAATTTCATCACCCAAAGCACTGGCTTTGGCACCACCATCCACATTGATCTCAACCAGTTTAAGCAAAGTAGCTGAAAATTCGTTAAACAGGCGTTGTGATTCCCCATTAAGCAAAGCCATAGCTTCTTCAGTTTTTAATGCAGCGGACAGAGGGATCATCTGCTCATGCACCTGCTGATAGCTTTTAAAAAGTTGATCAAAATTGCCGAGCAACTGACGTTCTTCGTCCAGCATGATCAGTTTTTCATAGGCATCACGATTCGTTTTAATAGCCTCTAATAAAGTGACCATATCTTTTTCGTACTGGGCCATTTGTTCTGGTGTGGTCGCCAGCACATGATTCAGCTCGGCAATACGATAATCAGAGGTTGCAGTATTCACCTGATGGATAAAGTTAATGCTGGGCATCCAGACGCTGGAAATCTCGGTCGACTGGTCATTCACCTTGCTCATTTCCGATAAAGCCACAGCGCCCATTATGGTCATCAGCAGCAAAACAACAAAAAATCCTAACCCTAATTTGGTCGCTATTTTTAGATCACGAAACAGGTTCATATCTACTCCCTGAAAATCTATTAAAGGTCATGAGGCGATGGACAACTGCGACGGCCTGAACAGCACAACTGATAAAATCAGTAAAAGAAGCCTCTACAATACAAGCACAAGAATTTCAGCTGCGCCAGCAACTGAATAAGATAAAAATCAGTAAGTTATTTTCACCGAACTAATTTTGCGACTGCGTTGAGTAACTGGGTTGGGTGGAAAGGTTTAATGACCCAGGCCTTGGCTCCAATTTCATAGGCTTCGAGTTTTTTATCTTCGGATTTTTCTGTACTCAAGATGATGACAGGGGTGAATTTGTAGGCAGGACGTTGCTTAATTTGCCGGATCAATTCAAGGCCATTGATCTGCGGCATATACAGATCACAAAGGATCAAATGAACTTTTTTGCCGTCCAGCAAGTGGAGTGCTTCTGCTGCGCCTTCGGCTTGCAGCGTATGGTAACCCGCTTCTGTCAGCACCTGGCTGACCACAGAACGTAACGAGCTGGAGTCATCAACGATCAATACTGTGTGTTGCATTTTTGTGCCTGGACAGAAACTTATTTGTTTCAACTCTAATGCACAGCGGCACAAATTGCGAGTAGAGGGAGGGGGAAAGGACCACAATCTGGTGGTCCCTGGGTTTTAACTTACAAACTCAAAGTGCGTTCACCACGGGAAATACCGGACACACCACTTCTGACAGTTTCCAGTATTTGGGTGCCTGCTAAAGCTTCAATAAAAGCTTCTAATTTATCCGAGGTGCCAACCACCTGAATGGTGTAAGTGCTGGCGGTGATATCAATAATCTGAGCACGGAAGATATCAGCGCAGCGTTTTACTTCTTCGCGTTGCTCTGCCGTGGTTTTGACTTTGACCATCATCAGTTCACGTTCGATATGGGCTGACTCGCTTAAATCGGCTAATTTGACCACTTCAATCAGTTTATGCAGCTGCTTGGTGATTTGTTCGATGACCTGATCATCACCACGGGTTACCAGCGTCAGACGGGAGATAGTCGGGTCTTCAGTGGCCGCCACTGTAAGTGAATCAATGTTATAACCGCGCTGGGCAAATAAACCTACTACGCGGGCTAAAGCGCCGGACTCGTTTTCCAGCAATACAGATAAAATATGCCGCATCTTAAGTCCGCTCCGTTTTGCTTAAAAACATTTCATTCATAGCACCACCTGGTATTTGCATTGGATACACATGCTCAGTTGGGTCGACATGAATATCTAAAAACACCAGTTTGTCTTTTAAGGCAAAAGCGCGCTCTAAGGCAGGTTCTAACTCTTCAGCTTTGGTGACTCGAATACCGACATGGCCATAAGCTTCGGCCAGCTTCACAAAGTCGGGCAGGGAGTCCATATAAGAGCTGGAGTAGCGGCTGTCGTAGTTCATATCCTGCCACTGTTTTACCATGCCCAAATAACCGTTATTCAGGTTAATGATTTTGACGCCCAGACCATATTGTTTGCAGGTCGACAGCTCCTGAATATTCATCTGAATAGAGCCTTCGCCTGTGACACAAACCACTTCAGCATCCGGGTAATGCAGCTTGACGCCCATAGCGGCTGGCAAACCAAAACCCATGGTGCCAAGGCCACCTGAGTTGATCCAGCGGTTGGGTTTATCAAACTTATAATACTGAGCGGCAAACATCTGGTGCTGACCTACGTCGGACGTGACATAAGCATCACCTTTGGTGTGACGGTGCACAGCTTCAATCACGGCCTGAGGTTTTAACAGTGACGGATTGTGGTCGTAGCGGCCACCATGCACTTCACGCCATTGCTGGATTTGCTGCCACCACTGGCCCAACGCCTGTTGATCCAACTGGCCCTGGTTTTTCTCCAGTTGCTGCAGCATCTCCTGCAACACAGGTTTGACTAAACCGACAATAGGAATATGCGCATTGATGGTTTTGGAGATACTGGCCGGGTCAATATCGATATGAATAATGGTCGCATCAGGGCAGAATTTTTTAGTGGCGTTCGTGACACGGTCATCAAAACGCGCGCCTACCGCAAAAATCACATCGGCATTATGCATGGCCTGATTAGCTTCGTAACTGCCATGCATGCCCAGCATGCCAATAAATTGTTGATCGGACGCCGGATAAGCACCTAACCCCATCAGTGTATTAGTAACAGGTAAATTCAGCTTGCGGGCTAAAGTGGTCAGCTCTTCTGAGGCCTGACCTAAAATCACCCCACCGCCTGAATACAATACAGGGCGTTTGGCGGTTAATAAGGTCGTCAGGGCTTTTTTAATCTGACCCGGATGGCCTTTGGCATTGGGGTTATAGGAGCGCAGCTTGATCTCTTTTGGATACTCATACGGGAACTTCTGACTTGGGATCGTCATATCCTTTGGAATATCCAATACCACAGGACCTGGGCGGCCACTTTGGGCTATGTAAAAAGCTTTTTTCACTAAATACGGAATATCTTCAGGCCGGCGCACCGACATATTGTGTTTCACAATAGGGCGGGAAATACCCAGCATATCGGTTTCCTGAAAGGCATCGTCGCCAATCAGATGGCTCATGACCTGACCACAGATCACCACCATAGGAATAGAATCCATATAAGCAGTGGCTATGCCGGTCACCGCATTAGTAGCACCAGGGCCGGATGTGACGAGCACTACACCAGCTTTGCCGCTTGCTCTTGCGTAGGCGTCCGCCATATGGGTCGCGGCTTGCTCATGGCGGACCAGCACGTGTTTCACCTGATGCTGTTGAAACATTGCATCGTAAATGTGTAACACGGCACCGCCGGGGTAACCATAGACATACTCTACGCCTTCGTCAGCTAAGGCGCGGATCAGCATGGCTCCACCAGACAGCAGTTCTGGTTGGGTGTTTTGGCTTGTCATTAGTAAGGTCTCATAGTTTGCACGTGCGAACTTTAAGCCCTGTTGCGGGCGCAATAAGGCTCAAAGCAAAAATCACCGCTCAGCCGAAGCAGAACAGCATTAATTTTTCTTTTACGTGGACGGACAGAGTAAGGGGTCTGTCAAACAAACTAATCAGGCCTGGTTAGTGACTCGTTGGTCTTTTATTTTTTAGCAGGCTTGATGGCTAATTTAAGGGAAGTGGCTTGGAAAGTCGACTAATTATTAATGAAAGATTTGCACTCACATCGTCCCTGATGTTCGCCTTCGGCAGCTGAAGCTGTGCAAAACGGCTGCCCTAGACTCTTAGTTCCGGGCGAAGAGCTATCAACTGACTGGTAGCGTTTCAAGCTGAATTAAATTGAACAGGTACTAGTTTCCTGCCAGCACTTGTGTGAGGCGGTCAGCTGCAAGCGCCAGGAAACAACTTGTTTTTGCCGGTAGTCTTCCCTGGCGCGCGTAGAGCAAGTTCACCGGGGATGGCGCGGGCTCGTACTCCCTCAAGATGCGTACCAGTGACTTTTGGGCGAACTGAGAAGCCGCTTGATAGTACAGCACTCGCGTAATGCCAAGGCCGTTCATAGCGGCAGTCACCGCCGCATCGGCAGAGTTGACTGTTAAGCGGGAGCGAACCTGCACCCGCATCGTACCCTTCGAACCCAAAAATGACCACGCGAGCGATGACGGGAGTCCTGCGAAGGTCACACAGTCGTGATTGCGCAGATCGGACGGAGTCTTCGGCTCCCCGTGCTTCTGTAGGTAGGCGGGGCTGGCACACACGACTCTGGGGATCTCGCCCACCCGCCTGGCCGTCAAGCCACTGTCGGGAAGCTCCCCTATGCGCACGGCCACATCGATCTTCTCTTCAAGCAGGTTCACGTTTGTGTCGCTGAGCTCCAAACGAACGTTGACATCGTCGAACTGTTGCAAGAGCTCCATGACAATAGGCAGCACATGATAACGGCCAAATAGCAAAGGCGCAGCGATGACAAGCTCACCCCGGGGGCTTATGTTGCCGCCGAGCACTGATAGTTCGGCTTCGGCCACACGATCAAGGATCTCTCTGGATGCAGCCAGATAGTCACGACCCGCATCAGTCAACGTCATTTGCCTGGTTGTTCGATTCATCAGCCGGACACCAAGATGAGCCTCCAGATCAGCAAGCTTTCGGCTGACCGAGGGGAGTGGCATCTGCAGCCGCCTCCCAGCGGCCGAAAGGCTTCCTTCATCTGCTGCAGCAACAAAAACAGCCATGGCTTCTATACGATCCATATTCTCATTATCCGAGATACTGACTCTTAAAATGGCAGTCTAGTTCTCCATGATGAGAATGTCTACCATTGCGTTAGCCGGGAATGTCTCGGCCTCGCTGCTCATCCGACGGCGTGGAAACCTTGGAAACACTTCAATGACGGACAAAACATTACAGCTTGATGGTGAGGTGAAAGAACTTGATGCCGATACGCAAGTTGCCTGGAGCGCGGCTACCTGGTTCGCGGTTCTCTCGATGGCGGCTACCAGTTTTGCATTGGTTTCAGCCGAGTTTTTGCCTGCAGGCCTGCTGACTCCCATGGCACGCGATCTCGGTATCAGCGAGGGGACGGCCGGACAGGTTGTCACTGCTACCGCCTCGGTGGGTGCCATTACAGCCATTTTTAGCAATGTCCTTATCGGCCGTTTGAACCGCAAGATGGTACTGGTTGGCCTCAGTGCATTGGCTATTTTCTCCAATATTCTTGCGGCAGTAGCGACTGATTTTTGGCTTTTGCTGGTAGGGAGAGCTGGTCTGGGTGTTGCCCTCAGTGGCTTTTGGGCACTTTCATTTGCTGTGGTAGCCAGGCTGGTAGGCGCCAATGCGGCTGGTCGGGGGATGGCTATTGTCATGCTCGGCGTTTCGCTCGCCACCATTGCTGCACCGTCGATGGGCGCATTAATCAGCGACTGGCTGGGTTGGCGCAGCGCCATGGCCATAACGGCCGGGTTGGCTGCGCTTGCCATGTTACTGCAGTTGCTAAGCCTGCCGACCTTGCCTGCAACCACAAGCAATAGTCTGGGCGATGTCCTGCGGCTGACCCGGAGGCGTGGTATTCAACTTGGTATGCTTGCAATCCTTTTGCTGATGACGGGCCATTTTGCCGGATCTGTCTATTTGCGCCCCTTCCTGGAACAAGTTACGCACCTCAGTACAAAACCCATTGCTTTGGCCCTGCTAGGGTTTGGTGTCGCCGCTGTGATCGGGAATGTTGCCGGCGGCCGCATGGCAGACGCTAATATTCGCATGGCGGTCCTGGTTACAGCTGCGTTGATGGCTTTTGCGAGCCTCGCTTTAGTACTTTGGGGCGCACAGATCGGCATTGCCTTTGGCTTCGCTGCACTATGGGGCTTCGCGTATGGCATGGCGCCTGTGGTGCTACCTATTAATCTGTCCCTTGCTGCACCTGATGCACTGGAAGCAGCGGGCAGCCTGATGATCACCTCCTTCCTGGTCGCCGTCACTATTGGAGCTGTAGCAGGTGGCTACGTCCTGGACACCTATGGTGGTGCTGGCCCCTTAACTCTTACTGCGATCCTTGCTGTCATGACAGTTGTACTGGCTATACTGCAGCCGCGTAGTTAGCGGCCTCAGCTTTTGCTGTCCACGAACAGAGCTAAAACAAGCCTCGTTGCACTCACTCAGAAACATTGAAGTGGAGCGGACATGCCGTTCACTGGTATAGGCACCCTGAGATGATTTTCGGGAGTGTTGTTGCTCGACGGGGCAACACCCATTCAACGCCTGCACCAATAGTGCGGGCGCACCGGCTGTCTGCTTTTTTTAAACTGAGCGGCGCTTTAGTGCAATTTAGCCGCTCAGCCAGGCACCACTTGCAAATCTAAGGCCCCGGCCACATAGTGCTCTAAAGCATTGCATAAAACCGGAGTTGTCCGGTGTGAATAACAAATAGGTGAGTTGTGTCCGCTAATATCAAGCCCGTTTCGATTGAAAATGTCCGTGAACTGTTAGAGCAGTCTTTTACCCAGCCGGTAATGTTTTATTTTTATTCAGAGCGCAGCCCGGCTTGCTTAAATTTAGGCCCTGTATTGCAGCGTATTGCGCAAAGTTACCCGGATGCGCTGACATTGGCTGTGGTGGATTGTGATCAGGAGCAGCAACTGGCGGCGCATTTTGGCGTGCGATCAGTGCCTACAGTGCTCTTTATTAAAGAAGGTCAGCCAGTCGATGGTTTTGCCGGTGAAGAGCCTGAACAGGCTATTTTGCAGCGTTTAAGCGCATTTTTACCTAAACCTGAAGATATGCTGTTACAGCAGGCTCTGCCTTTAGTGCAGCAACAACACTGGACTGAAGCTTATCCTTTGTTAAAACAAGCCAATGAACTGGCCGTTGAGCGGGTGGATATCCGCTTACAGCTGGCCTTGGTGCAAGTGGAACTGGGGCAGTTAGAGGCGGCTGAAAAAGCGCTGGCGACTGTATTGATGGCCGATCAGGATGCGGTGTATCAGAGTGTCAAAGCCCGGTTAGAATTGGCCAAACAAGCGGCCGACAGCCCTGAAGTGAAAGCGCTGGAACAGGCTTTAGCTACAGATCCACACAACAAAGAGCTGCAACAACAGCTGGCAGTGCAGTACCATCAGGTGCAAAGGTCGGCTGAAGCTCTGGCCTTGTTGTATGAAATACTGAAGCAGGATCTGAACTTTGGTGAGGCGAAAAAACTCTATCTGGATATTCTGGCCACTTTGCCCAAAGGTGAGCCTCTGGCGTCCAGCTACAGACGTAAACTCTATAGCCTGTTGTATTAACCCCTGATTTGAAAGGACTCCCTATGCTGCAAAAAACATGGACCAGTTTATTGTTGCTGGTTCTGTGCTGTTGTTCAGCCCCGGGTTACAGCGCTGCTGTGGCCGAAAAAGTATTTGCCGATTACGCCGATGCTTTGTTGCAAATTAAAGTGCTGGAGCATGCTTCTGGCGCTAAGTCGGCCATAGGCAGTGGTTTTTTACTGGCAGAACCTCAGCTGGTGGTGACCAACTACCATGTGGTGTCTGAAGCTGTGTTATTCCCGCAAAAATACCAGCTGGAATTTCTGGCGCAAAACCAGCAAAAGGGCAAACTCGAAATAGTAGCTGTGGATGTAGTCAACGATTTAGCTTTGCTAAAAACCGACTACAAGGCCGCCAAAAGCTTTCAGTTGCAGCAGCAAAATCCGGTGCAGGGAGCAGCGGTCTACTCTTTGGGTAACCCGCATGATTTAGGTTTAATAGTGGTACCAGGCACTTACAACGGCCTGCAAAAACACAGCTTTTACCCTCGTATTCATTTTACCGGCGCTATAAACAGTGGCATGAGTGGTGGACCAGCTGTGAATGAAACAGGTGAAGTGATAGGAGTGAATGTCGCTTCAGCTGGCAATGACTTAGGCTTTTTAGTACCGGCAGCCGCCTTGCAGAAGCTGTTGGCAAAAGCGCCTGTGGCTGATATCAAACAGGATATTCACCAGCAACTGATCAATAACCAGCAGGCGATGTTTCAGCAAATTCTGCAGGCTGACTGGCAGCTGAAAAACTTTGGGCCAGCCACAGTGCCGGATGAGATAGTGCCTTTTATCCGCTGCTGGGGCACGTCTAATGTGGAAAAAGACAAAGATGATGTGAAAAGAGTCAATGCCTTTTGTAATCAGCCGGAAGAAATCTTCTTGTCGTCAGAATTCAGTACAGGCCGTATTGAAATGCAGTTTGAATGGTTGCAGGCCAAAGACTTACACCCGTTGCAGTTCTTCCGTCGTTATCAGCAAAGTATTAACCAGATGAACGCCGACAACAGTGCCGGCGAAGACGATGTTACGGCCTACTCCTGCCAGAATCAGCTGGTGAGTCCGGTGGAAGGTCAGCATGCTAAAGCTGTATTTTGTTTAAGAGCTTACCGAAACTATCCGCAACTTTTTGATGTGGCTTATATTTCTGCTTCTTTAGACCATCAGCAACAAGGCGTGATCAGTCACTTTACCTTAGCAGGTGTTGATCAAAAAATGGCCTTAGCGTTCAGCCGTAAGTTTATTGGAGCTGTGGTATGGCAGTAATAGTAGAGGTACTGAATAAGCAGCAAAAAGTCACAGAACGGCATAAATTCCTACAGCAACAAGTGCGCTTAGGCCGGGCTTTTGATAACGATGTGATCCTGTTTAATAAACATGTGTGTCCTTATCACGCCAGGTTGCAGCAAGACGATGCAGGCCACTGGTGGCTGGAAGATTTAAGTTCAGTCAATGGCAGTTTTGTCGAAGGTCGTAAGGCTGTGCTGGCGAAAGAACCCTTACGCTCAGGTGAAGTGTGCTGGCTGGGGGAACAGGCGCTGCGCTTGTATGATGACAGCCATCCTGTCGCTGCGACTTTGCCGTTCAGTGCTGTGGGGCAGAAGCTTCAGGCCATGGGGCATTGGGCTTTTATTTTGTTATTCGCCCTGCTCCTGGCTGTGGATCTGGTGGTGGAAATCTGGCTGACCTTGCCAAAACAGCTGGAACATTTATGGACAGTCCGGTTGCTGGATCTGCCAAAAACTTTGCTGATGTTTTGTATCTGGCCTGCCATTCTGGCACTCTGGAGTCGATTTAATCAGCAGGAAAGTCATTTTTTACCTCAGCTTAGTCTGACTTATGCCGCTCTGGCATCCAGTGCTGTATGGGGAGCATTTTGTTATTGGCTTGGCTTTAATCTGGACGGTTCAGCTGCAGCTCAGGTGTTTGAAGTGCTGGGTTATATTCTGATCCTGACCGCCTTGTTTTGTGGCAACTTATGGCTGGCTACTCACTGGTCTGTGAAGGCTCAGGCTTCAGTGGCGCTGGCGCTGGCCTTGTTGGCGACCTCTGGTCAGTGGGCCGGTTTACTGACCCCTGTTTCACCTTTTGATCGCAGCCTGCAGTACGATTCCCGTTTGTTGCCTCTGCCTTTTTATTTGGGGAAGGGCAAAGATATGCAGCAATACGAGCAGGAATTGCAGCAGTTGTTTGAGCAGGTGGAACAGAAACGGCAAGAGTCGGAGAAAGAATAAAGGGTCAGAGCGCAAGCTCAGACCCTCTTATCGAATTCAGCCCGGTCTTCGATTTTGGGGCTGGCTCAAGGTTATCACCCCTGAAGCTTCTGCCAGATTTCGCGGATTTGATCGGACAGAGTCATAGGGTCAAAAGGTTTCACCACCACGTCGGCAGCACCCAAAGCTTTGTAGGATTCAATTTCATTGGCCTGAACTTTGGCCGTCATAAAAACCACAGGAATGGCGCTTAAATCAAAATCAGCCTGCATTCTTTTTAAGGTGCTGGGGCCATCCATGCCGGGCATCATCACATCCAGCAAAATCAGTTGAGGTTGAAAGGCATGGAAGCTGTTTAATGCTTCTTCGCCGCCACTGCAGGTTTCTACGGTAAAACCACCCACCACTTCCAAAGCCACTTTGGCCACAGCCTGAATGGACGGGTCATCTTCCACATGCATAATACGTTTGAGTTCTGTCACCTGAATATCTCTTTGTCCGGATCATACTGATGGATTTGAGTGTGCATTATTTTTTGCGGCTGTGCCAGATGCTGACAGTGACTGTTCCGGAAAAATTTCCAGAACAAAGCATCACAGCTTTTAAACTCCGGGGTGGTATAGTAGCGCTGGTTTTTTAGCTCTGGTGTGGTCTGTCTTATGTCCCTGCTTTTGTCTGAACAGTTTTTACAGTTGGATCTGTTGTTAGCCAGGTATCAGCCATTCTGGCGCTTTAGTCCTTTTCATTGCACTGAATTGCCCTGGGCCGACACCGCATTAGGCCAGACCTTGCAGCAGCTTGGGGCTGAACAAACAGAGCAGATGGAGCAGGATGAAGCGCGTCGCCGCCATTATTTTTCTGCATTTTTTCCTGAGTTAAGTCAAAGCAGTGCTTTTGAGCCGGCAAGTGCCACCAACAGAATGCAACCTGAACTGCCTTTCTGGTTTAGTCGTGACATTAAAGGGCGCAAACTGGAGCAAATTCAGCATTTTGCTGCTCAGATGCAACAAAGTAAATTACCAGTGCTGGAATGGTGTGCCGGTAAAGGTCATTTGGGGCGCTGGATTAGTTTTAGTCAAAAGCGCCCAGTCAAAAGTCTGGAATGGCAAGCAACACTTTGTCAGGACGGTCAACAACAGGCTGAAAAACTTAAGCTGCCACAGAATTTTATTCAGGCCGATGTGTTAGCAACACAGAGCGTCAATTACCTTCAGAGTGAGCAGCAGGCGGTTGCTTTACATGCCTGTGGGGATTTGCATATCCGCTTGTTACAGCTGGCAAGCCGTGTTGGTACAAAACAACTGGATATAGTGCCTTGTTGTTACCATTTAATAGCCACTGAGCAGTATCAGGCCTTATCCGCACTGGCGCAGCACAGTAGTTTGGGGCAACTGAGCCGGGATGAACTGAAACTGGCGGTGCAGGCTCAGGTGACTGCCGGAGAACGGGTAGCCCGGTTACGCCAGACTGAAGTGTTGTGGCGTCTGGCCTATCAGGAGTTGTATCAGGCGGTGCAAGGGATAAAAGACTACAGGCCTTTATCTTCTGTAGCTAAACATTGGTTTAGCGGTGAGTTCAGCGCTTTTGCGCACTGGGCAGCTTCAGAGCACCAATGGCAAATTCCGGCTGATACAGACTGGGAGCATTATCTGCAGCTGGGGCAACAGCGGCAGTTGTTAGTGCAAAAAATGCAGCTGGTGCGGTCCTTATTCCGGCCTTTGCTGGAGCAGTGGCTGGTGCTGGACAGAGCCCTGTTTTTGCAACAACAAGGCTATCAGGTGCAGATCAAACCATTCTGCGATTACCAACTCACTCCCCGCAATCTGATGATTAGTGCCTGCAAAATTCAGCACTAAACTTCCTGCCGGCCGCCCAGTCGCTGGAAAGTACTCAGGGTAAAAAGTGGTAAGGTCGCAAACAAAGTTTCGAAAATCTCAGCCTGAATTTGTTCGTAGTTGGCCCAGACTTTATCAGCGCTGAAACAATAAATCTCCAGCGGTAAACCTACTTCGTTCGACTCTAACTGTCGCACCATCAGCGTCATGCTCTGATTAATGTTTGGATTTTGCTGCAGCAGCCAGAGAGCGTAATGGCGAAACAGTTTCAGATTGGTCAGGTGTGGCTGTTGCAGCAAGTCTTGTGCTTGCGCTGTAGCAAAAAAGGGCTGCAATACGGTCTGCTGGGTTAATTGCTGTTTTTCCTGCTCGTCGAGAAAACCTATGCTGTGAATATCAATTTTGATGGCCCTTTTAATACGGCGGCCGCCGGACTGTTGCATGCCCCGCCAGTTTTTAAAGGAGTCAGAAATCAGCGCATAAGTAGGAATAGTGGTAATGGTATTGTCCCAGTTCTGCACTTTAACAGTCGTCAGCGCCACTTCAATCACAGCGCCATCTGCGCCGTATTTGGGCATCTCAATCCAGTCGCCGCGGTTTACCATGTTATTGGTTGCCAGCTGAATACTGGCGACTAAACCTAAAATAGTGTCTTTAAACACCAGCAATAACACAGCAGTTAAAGCACCTAAGCCGCTGAGTAAATAGACAGGGGATTTGCCAAGCAGGGTACTGAGGATCAAGATACCAACCACGATAAAGTCGAGTAGTTTCAGTACCTGAGCCAGCCCGAGATAAGGCACATTGCTTTGACGGTCCACAGCACTGTAAATAGCGGTGGCAAAATTAACTAAGGCAGCAAAAGCCAGACCGGCAAAACAGTACAGATAGATCCACAGGCCTAAATGTACTACGGACCTGAAATCAGGCCAGTGTTGGAAAAATTGTTCAGCTGAGCTGATCAGCACCACAGCGGGCAATAAATGCGCCAGATGGCTGGCCAGTTGCAGCCGTTGTTTTTCTGTCTGATGTTGTAAGTCACCATCGACTTTATCCAGCAGATGGGCCACAGCGGGTAACAAATAACGCCGGGCCAGCGCAAAAAGCAGGCTTAATAGCAGCATGGCCAACAGCAGCCTGACGACTAACATCAACAGATGTTCAGGCGCTAAGTTCAGGCCAAAAAAGCTGGCCGCTTGTTGCAAATACAGATCTAACACAAGGCGTTTTCCGCTCTGGCTGCTTCTGGCTGATGATAAGTGGTAATAGCCTGATCTTTTTTCAGCCAGCGCTGATTCAGCCAGTTCTGAAAGCTGATTCTGAAGTTTTCGTCGTTAAAATAATCACCAATAATCTGATGATCCACAGGCAGGATCTCCACCATCACCACCACACGTTTTAAGCGGCCACACAGCATATCCAAAGCGACATGACCCGGATTGTCAGGGTACAAAATGGTTACATCCAGCACTGAATGAAACTGCTGGCCCATGCTGGCTAAGGTAAAGGCTATACCACCCGCTTTGGGGGGTAATAAGTGCCGGAATGGACTGCGCTTTTGTTTATGTTTGTGTTCGGTAAAACGGGTGCCTTCCACAAAGTTAATAATGGTGGTTGGGGTATGTTTAAACTTTTCGCAGGAGATGCGGGTGGTTTCAATATCCTTACCTTTCAGTGCCGGATTTTTTGCAATTTGCGCCTGACTGTATCTTTTCATAAAAGGCATATCCAAAGCCCAGGAGCCTGAACCAATAAAAGGCACCCATTTCAGTTCTTCTTTTAAAAAGAACTTAGGCTCAGGAATACGGTTCAGTGCAAACTGGCTTAATACCGGAATATCCAGCCAGCTTTTATGATTGGAAATCAGTAAATACCAGCTGTCTTTTTTCAGTTCAGCCACACCACTGACCTGCCATTCGACCTGGTTAAACAGCTCCATCAATAATTTGTTATAACGCGACCAGCCGCGATAACACCAGTGCGCCGGTTTGGACCAGAAGGCTCTGGCTGCAGCATTAGGCGAAATTAATTTAGCCAGACCAATCAGCGTGACCAGTGTGCCCCACAACGCCAGATTGCAGCCAAACATTAAAAATGCCAAAGGGGCTTTTAGTACCACAGGTAACCAATACAGCATCAGCTCCGCTCTCCTTGCTTCAGCTCTGTTAATACCAGATCTTTATCTAACCAGAGTTGATTCACCCAGGCCTGAAATCCTTGTTTAAACAGTGGGTCTTCATAATCGCCAATCAGTGTTGAGTCTATAGGCAATACCCTTACCCGCACTTTAATCTCCTGCACTTTGCCGGAAATGTAATCCCAGAAGGTTGGAATTTCTTTAGGGTAACAAATGGTCACATCCAGCAGCTTATGCAAATGTTCGCCCATCGCATTCAGTACAAAAGAAATACCACCGGCTTTAGGTTTAAGCAAATGAGTAAAAGGTGATTGTTGTTTGTCATGTTTGTGTTGAGTAAAACGGGTGCCTTCGAGAAAATTCATCACGGACACCGGCTTGTAGCGAAACTTTTCGCAGGCTTTGCGGGTGGTCGCTATATCTGTACCTTTAAGTTCAGGTTTGTCTGCCAGCTGTTTGGCTGTTAAACGCTGCATAAAAGGAAAATCCAGGGCCCACCAGCACACACCAATCACTGGCACATAAATCAGTTCTTTTTTCAGGAAAAACTTTAAAAAAGGCGCTTTGTGGTTAAAGACTTTTTGCAGCACCAGAATATCAACCCAGGACTGATGGTTGGCGATCACCAGATACCAGTCTTTTACGCTTAAATTATCTATGCCTTTGATATCCCAGCGAATACGGGTAAAAATCCGGCTGGTCAGATTATTCAGTGTGATCCAGCTGGTGGCACAGAAATCCAGTAAATGGGTGATCCAGGTTTGCCAGATTTTGACCGGTGGCAACTTGACTATGGCCAGGATCAGAATAGGAGTGGCCCAAAATATCGTATTGACCACGTACAGCAGAAAAGAAAGCGAGCCACGTATTGGGGCTGGTAAAAAGTGCAACATAACACCACCATCTAAAAATTAGAGGGGCAGAGCACAATCGCAAGTGCTCTAACCCCTTCACTCATCTGATCAGTGGCAAGTTTACCTTAATCTTCGAAGTAGGTGTAACCATAAACCCCGGCTTTTAACTCATCTAAATAAGAGGTTTGCATTTCCGGGCTAAAGTCCATCTTGGCTAATTGCTTCTGATAAGAGGCAAGTAGCTTCTTGGCGTCAAACTGCACATAACGTAATACGTCTGCCACTGTGTCGCCTTTAATAGCGTTGGTCAGGCGATAACCACCTTCATCGTCCAGTTCAACATGCACTGAGTCAGTGTCACCAAACAGGTTATGTAAGTCACCCAGAATTTCCTGATAAGCGCCAACCATAAACATACCCAACAGGAACTGTGAGTCCTCTTTGTACGAAGGCAAGGGCAGACTGGATTCAATACCGTTGCCGTCAGCATAGCTTTTCAGCACGCCATCTGAGTCACAGGTAATGTCCTGAATAATAGCGCGGTGTTCCAGCGACTCATTCATCCGCTCCAGTGGCATCACAGGGAATAACTGGTCAATACCCCAGGCGTCCGGCATAGACTGGAACAAAGAGAAGTTTACAAACAGTTTGTCGGCTAATTTCTCGTTTAACTCATCGTGAATATCACGGTGGGAGCGCGAGGATAAATCCAGCTTGTTTTTCACTTTGTTGATAGTGGCAAAATAAATTTGCTCCAGCAAAGACCAGTCTTTTAACGTCAGCAGGCCATGCACATACTGAGCATGGGCATCAGTAAAATAATGCACTGCGTCGTGGTAAGCTTCGACTGCAGTACGGGGGGTGACGTTTTTATAGGAATCCCACAAGGCCCAAATCACGGCTGGTGAGTCTTCGCTGGGTTCCGGCATATTGACTAAGCCCGGTGCACGTTCAACGTCAATCGCATCCGTAATTAACACTGCATGGTGTGCAGTCATAGCACGGCCAGATTCAGTGATAATGTTCGGGTGCGGTAAGTCGTATTCGTCACAGACTTCTTTTAAGCCGTACACTACGTTGCGGGCGTATTCCAGCATGGTGTAGTTCATGGAGCAGGCAGAACGTGAGTTCGAACCTTCGTAGTCCACACCTAAACCACCACCTACGTCTACGGTTTGAATAGGCACACCTAAAGTGCGCAGTTCAGCGTAGTGACGGGCACATTCACGAATGGCGTTGTGAATGTCACGAATGTTCGCAATTTGCGAGCCGATATGGAAATGCACTAACTGCAATAAATCCAGTTTGCCGGCATCCCGCAGAATATCGATGGCTTGCAGCACCTGAGTGGCGGTTAAACCAAACTTGCCTTTTTCGCCGCCAGTGTTTTGCCATTTGCCTTTACCGACAGAATTCAGCTTGATACGTATGCCAATTAAAGGGGCCTGACCTAAACTGTCGATTTCACGGATTAAGGTTTTTAATTCAGTGATTTTTTCAACCACCACATACACCTGATGGCCCATCATCTGACCAATGGTAGCCAGACGTAAAAACTCTGAGTCTTTATAGCCGTTACAGACGATACGCAGAGGTTTATCGGTAATACCTAAAATCGCCATCAGTTCAGGTTTGGAACCCGCTTCTAAACCTACTTTACCGCTGTCGTGACTGACCAGTTTTTTTACCACAGAAAATTGCTGGTTTACTTTAATAGGGTAAACCGCTGTGTATTCACCCTGATAATCACGCTCTTGTTTGGCTTGAGCAAAAGAGTTGATTAAAGTGCCTACACGGTGCTGCAGAATATCGGTAAAACGCACCAACACAGGCAGGGTCAAGCCTTCCTCTTTAAAACGGGCAGTCAATTCCGGGAAATTAATACCGGGTTTTTTATGGTCCTGATCCGGATAGGCCACCAGGTCGCCATTTTTGTTTACATCAAAATAGCCTTCACTCCAGACTGCTACGTTATAAATAGATCGCGCTTTTTCGATACCCCAATCTGCCATTGTCGTGCCCTTAAAAAAATGATGCGCTATTTTAAAGCCAATGCTGTGAAAAAAACATGAAAAGTTTGTCTCATACTGCCCTGGCTGGCAAAATACTTAGCTTAGTTTGTTTAGCAGGAGATAAGTATGACGGGCGACAATAAATGGTTCACCGAAATTTTTGCGGCCAGTGGCAGTGCTTTTGGTTTGGCGATCAGCAAAAAACTGGATGAGGTGCAGTCGCCTTTTCAACATATCGAGATGTTTGAGACCACCCATTTTGGCAATCTGATGGTAATAGACGGCGTTATTATGCTGAGCAGCCGTGACAATTTCCTTTATCACGAAATGTTAAGCCACCCTGTGTTATTTACTCATCCTGCGCCAAAACAGGTGGTGATTATAGGGGGCGGTGACTGTGGTACTTTGCGTGAAGTGTTAAAGCACCCAGATATCGAACAAGTGACCCAAATTGATATCGACGAGCAAGTGACCCGCATGGCGGAAAAATACTTCCCAGAGCTGTGCGCTTCGAACAAGGACCCACGCGCAACCTTAAAATTTGCCGACGGTATCGCCTATATGCGTGATGCAGCGCCAGAATCTTTGGATGTAGTGATTGTCGATTCCACAGACCCTATAGGTCCAGGTGAGGGTTTATTTAACCGCGCCTTCTACGAAAGCTGCTTAAAAGCGCTGCGCCCGGGCGGCATTTTAGTGCAACAAAGCGAGTCACCTCTTATTCATATGCCTTTACTCAAAGCTATGCGTGATGCGATGTCGGACGCTGGTTTTGCTGATTTACAAAGCCTGCTCTTCCCTCAGATGGTCTATCCATCCGGCTGGTGGACTTGTACTTTAGCCCGTAAAGACAGCAAATTTGACGGCTTCCGTCTTGCAGCTGCCCAAAACCCTGCTTTTGAAACCCAGTATTACAACGCCGAAGTGCATCAGGCCGCTATGGCTTTGCCTAATTTCGTCAAAAAGGCTTTTGCAGAGTCATGA
>CAMLSF010000025.1 GCA_946482615.1 uncultured Chromatiaceae bacterium
TTTGCTGGCACCAACTCAATATTTGCTGAAACTCTGGATGTTGTTTTGTCACTTGCTGACTGCCAGCCAATTGATTTAACTCGTTATGTAGCAAGCGGGCACCTAATTCTGTAGCATTATCCACGCCTGATTTTTTCTGCATCAGGCGCAATTCTGGTGGTGTAAATTCGCTGGGATACAAAGGATCCAGGCTCTGAAACCCCGGATTACTAATCAATGCGCAATACGCGCCCCGACTGGCCCAATATTCATGTTGAACCTGGTTCAGTTGCTCAAAATCCAAGCCATGACGCAGCATCAGCCAGTGCATCAGCTCATGCACTGAATGACTGTAAAACTCAGCTAATTGCTCTGTCGGCTGCTGGCAAGTACGCAATGAATAAAATAAAGCCAGCTGATCACTATCCACGTCCAGCCGCTCTTTATAATTGAAATTCTCATTCACTGAGAGGTAAAGCTGCAGACGTTGCGGCTGGCCATAACTAAAACCAGCACTGCGGCTTGACGACTTAAAATGAGTGACTAAAGCCTTTGTCGCCTCTACAGAACAGAGTTGCTGCGGGTCTTTCAGCCAAAGCTCCAACTCCAGTTCAGCCAATGCACTGGTTGCAATAGGCCGATACTGTTGTTTATCCGCTGTTTTAGTCGCTATATCAACAGCCTTTGGCTGCTGTGCATGGGAGTGGATGATAAAACTTTCGTTGTCCGGCTCAATAAGCACACCATAACGGTAATCACCGTCCGCCATTGAACTACAACCTGCCAGCAACAAAACAACCAAACTCCACAGCACTTTCATCTGACGTTATCCCTTTGTTTCTATAGTCCGTTATCCATTTATACCAAATGAAGCACCAAGCCAGTTTGCATTATCTAGAACACCAGTCAAACATGGCTCAAACGAAAACAACAATAGCACTGCTACATCATGACTTTTTTGAGAAAATCCTGATGACTTATTCAGAAGCGCGCAAAATAAGAGGCCTCACGATCTTGCCCTGAGTCTCAGTCCTCTTGTCGTATTAGATTTAAGACACCTGCTTTTATTATTTTTCGAGGAATATATAGCTTGCTAATGCCAACACCAGCATTCCCACCCCAGTAAATAAAGGAAAATAACCAACAAACAAATCAACCGAAAGACCGATCAATCCGCCCAGTACAGTTAACTTATGCAAAACTGAATAATTTTTTATTCCCTTGAACATAGGCCCCCCTGGATTCAATATGAATTTAGCCTGATAAAAACTGATAGAACAGATGCTTCTGTTCTATCAGTCGACCTATTTACACATCTTTCCAAGTCCAAACTACTTTGGAAATGCCATTCCCAATCGAAAAGCCCCCTGAAAATGAGAAGAGCGTGGCTCCAGCTGCCCCAACCCAACCCACAGGTGTTGCCGCAATCATTAAGCCTACCGCAACCAAACCAGCGCCAGCACCAACAGCGCCCCAATCTACTCCGCCAGCACCACTCACCTCTTCCACTTGCTCAAATGTTAACTCTTTCATGATATGTCTCCTTGAGTTAAATAAAGCCTGAAAAACAGGCTTTTGACAAACCAAAACAACCTCGTTTTGGCTCCTTATCTGCGCTTTTTAATTCATGTCAGACGACAATAAACTAATACGAGCACAAGCGCGGATCTCATGCGCACCCAAACCATAAATTAACTTTAATTTAAATATAATTTAACAAAATAAAATGGCAAGCCAAAGATCGGCATGAACACAAGAGTGAGTTTTAATGGTGTGAAGGCTAAAGAAATTTAGTTTTGTAGATGGCAGAGCCTCTGACGCTCTGCACTGAAAACCAAGCAGGGGCTCTGTCGCCCCTGCCTGTAAAAGGATAAAACGCTACAACACATCCACCTTAATTTGCGCTATCACATCCAGTGCTTTTTGTTTGGCGTGATCGACATTGTCGCCCAAGGCTAAAGCCACGCCCATACGGCGCTCGCCTTGTACTTCAGGTTTACCAAATAGCCGCAGGTCGGTGTCGGGTTGCATTAAAGCCTGGGCTAAATTGCCATAACCAATTTGCTGCGAGTTGCCAGGAACCAGCAATACAGCTGAAGCGGCCGGACCGTATTGGCGAATAACGGGGATAGGCAAACCTAAAATAGCGCGGGCATGCAACGCAAATTCAGAATAGTTTTGCGAAATTAAGGTCACCATACCGGTGTCGTGTGGTCGTGGTGAGACTTCGCTAAACCAGACTTCATCGCCTTTGACAAACAGCTCGACGCCAAATAAACCAAAACCACCTAAAGCTTCAGTCACTTTAGCGGCGTAACGCTGGGCTTTTTCTAAAGCCACAGCCGACATCACCTGAGGTTGCCATGATTCGCGGTAATCACCTTTTTCCTGGCGATGGCCAACGGGTTCGCAGTATTGAGTACCAGAAATGGAACGTACTGTTAATAAAGTAATTTCATAATCGAAGTCGATAAAACCTTCCACTATCACCCGGCCTTTACCGGCACGGCCGCCTTCCTGAGCATAAGCCCAGGCCGCTTCTAAATCGGCGTCAGATTTCAGCACAGACTGACCTTTACCGGACGACGACATTATAGGTTTCACCACACAAGGGTAACCAATATGAGCCACTGCTGCTAAGTAGCTGGTTTTGTCATCGGCAAAACGGAATGGCGAGGTAGGCAGCTGTAACTCTTCAGCTGCTAAACGGCGGATCCCCTCGCGGTTCATGGTTAAATTGGCTGCTTTGGCGCTTGGGATCACAGTAAACCCCTGTTGTTCCAATTCAACCAGTGTGCTGGTGGCTATGGCTTCCAGCTCTGGGACTATCAAGGCAGGTTTTTCTTTGATCACGATTTGGCGCAAAGCGGCGCCGTCCAGCATGGAGATGACATAACAACGGTCCGCCACCTGCATAGCCGGGGCATTGGCGTAACGGTCGACGGCTATCACTTCGCAGCCTAAACGTTTGAGTTCAATACATACTTCTTTGCCCAGCTCACCGCTGCCTAATAACAGCACTTTAGTGGCGTTGGCAGCGCCCGGGGTTCCTATCTGGCTCATATTCTGCAATTCCTAACCCTGATCTAATGGCAAAGAGCATACCAAAAATCAGCGGTGAACACTTAATGATTTCAGCCAGATAAGACGCTCTGAGGTATAGTAAAAGGCAGTCCAGACCGAGGTGTGCTATGTCAGAGTCATTATGCCCTTTATGCCAGCAAAACAATTTATGCAAAGCTGGCACTGCGGAACAAAACCACTGCTGGTGTATGGCGCAGCAATTTCCGTCTGAACTGCTGGCGCAGGCGCCGGATCAAAGCAGTTGTATTTGTGCCGACTGCTTAGCGCGTTTTCAACAACAAACAACATCGGTGCAGCAGTTTAAACCCGCCTGATTTATTTGCTGTTTTGCCATTTGCCTGAACGTTTCATCGTGCCCCAGCTGCTTTTGCTATTACGCGCCCAGAGCCACAAACCTTTTAACCGCCACCAGGAATTCAGCTGGCGATAACCAAAGTTTTCCAAAACAGCCATCAAAAACAATCGCATTATACTGCGCCCGCCCGGGTAGACAGGGTACGACATTTCTTCCAGCACCAGCGCCACCACTGAAATCAGTATGCCAAAGCCTATAGTCACCACTAAAAAGGCCAATAAAGCGGCAGGGTCTAACCAGCCGGCCAGCCAGGTCACTAACATAAACACATAACCCATGACTTCCAGCGCCGGGCCTAAGGCTTCAAATAACAAAGCAAAAGGAAAAGCCAACCAGCCGACAGCACCAGATTTAGGGTGAAATAACAACGACATATTAGCGCTTAAGCTTTCCAGCAAACCCCTTTGCCAACGCACCCTTTGCTGCGCCAATGTAGCTAAATCTTCCGGCGCTTCAGTCCAGCAAACAGGGTCCGGAATAAAATAAATGCGGTATTTGCGTTTATTCAGCCGCATATGTTTATGCATCCGCACCACCAGCTCCATATCTTCACCTATGGTTTTATGCCGGTAACCACCCACTTCAATCACCAAATCTTTTTTAAACAAACCAAAAGCACCACTAATGATTAATAGCGCATTTAAAGACGACCAGCCCAAACGGCCAAACAAGAAACCGCGCAGGTACTCCACTATTTGCAATTGCGGCAAAATTTTATTGGGTAAAGCGGCTTTGAGTAACAAACCATCTTTGACCTGACAACCGTTGGCAATACGCACTGTTCCGCCCGCTGCTATAGCGTCCGGGTCTTCCAGAAAAGGCCGGATAATACGCAGCAGACTGTCGCGCTGCAAAATAGAATCGGCGTCAACGCCACAAAACAACGGGAAACGCGACAAATTCACCCCGGCGTTTAACGCGTCGGCTTTACCGCCATTGGCTTTATCTATCACTTTTAAATTCGGGTAACGGCTGGACTGATAAATGCCGCGAATCTGCTGGCAAGGTAAACGTAAGGGGCAAGTGGCAGAAGATAAAGTTAAAGCAAAACTTTGTTTGAGGACCTCTAAGGTGTCGTCTTTTGAACCATCGTTGATGACGATCACTTCGTATTCAGGGTACGTCAGTTGTAATAAAGACAAGACCGAACTGGCGATGGTTTCCTGCTCGTTATAAGCAGGCACCAGTACAGAAATAGGAGTTAAAAAACTGGCGTAACTGGCTGGTAATAACTCAGTGCGGGCCGACTGAATATGACTGCGCATCACCATCAGGGCGACCAGATTCAGCAGCAGATAACCTGCAGATAAACAGACAAAATAACCCACCAATAACCACTGCAAAGGCGCCAGCCAGGCGGCCAGTTCCTGTTGTTGGATCCACTGATGGATGAACTCTGTAGTCTGCTGTAACCAGTCACTTGCCATCAGGTTCTTCCTTGTTGCTGACGCTGTTGTTCTTCCTGCACCTGCGACAAAATCGCTGTCGCAAAAGGGTCTGTCAGTTGGTGCTGCCACTGTTGCAACTGTTCATCTTCAATGCCGGGTAACGATATCAGGCTTTGCGCCGAACGATAACGCACCCACCAGCTCGGATCCGACAACATTTTTAATAATAATGGCGCATCAGAACTGTCGCCTAACCGGGCCAAAGCTTTGGCAAGTTGCACCCGGACTTCCCAGTGCGGGTTATTTACCTGCTGGCGTAATAAGGGCAATAAGTCGGGGGAGACGGCGCTGGCAAAAGCTGTGGTCAAAAGCTCCATTTCATCCGGGTAACGCACTAAGGCCTGTTGGATCAGCGGCTGGCTGTCGATAGGAGACAATATATGCATCAGCTTAATTAAACGTCTGAGCTCTTTGGCTGTGGCTTTTTCGGCACATTCACTAATAGACCTTACCATCAGATCATGAGGCAAGCGTACCAGTAACCCAGCCACCCGGCTCACCGACCAGTCGTCCCTATATATCTGACTCAAAATGACAGGCAACGCCAATTTGGCGTCTATCGACAATAAAGCCCGGGCTGCCACTAAAGAAAAAATTGTGCGTTTGTCGAGCACATGAGGCAGCAGTTCGGCAAAAGCAGATTTTTCCTGCACTATGCCAAGTGCCATAATAGCGGTCAGTTTTTTATCTGTACTGTAGCCGTGCAACCATTGTTTCATCACAGGAATAAACTTCAGCTGTTGTGCCAGTTCAGCCAAACGGCCTGATGCGCTGCCCCGGACAGTTTGTTCCAGTTGCAACCATAACTGCACCACATAACCAAAACCTTCCGCATTCAGCTCAGGCAAAGGCCCTGTTGTTTCTTCCGGTGAATAAATCCAGGAAAACAGTATCGGAGTCCATTGATCTGTGGCCTGTTGACGACCTTTTTCACGCTGCCGCCTTTCATAATGCATAAACAGTGTCAGTAGCAACAGCAGCAGTGTCATCAGCAATAACGCAGCGCTGCTGTACCATACCAATTGCACTATCACATCAGAGCCTATATCTGACACCTAAACCCACCTCGGTTTTTTCGTATAACACATCTTGCTCAGACCAGCTCAGGTTGTACAACAGGCTCCAATCCGTAGCAAAAGAGACTTGGCCAAATAAGCCGATGCGGGTAACGTCCATCACCAGGACACGATTTGGTAAACGTTCCAGCTCTTTACCTTTCACAAACAGAGCCATGAGTGAATCCGTATCGTTAAAGTAATAACTGGCCTGCAGTACATGAGTATTGGCTGAGCCCGTATCTTCGGGTCTGGAGTGGTACAAGGTATAAGCATAACGCCATGCACCGCTGTAATGCTCGTTCATCAGGCTGTAGCTGCGACTGTCCTGTTGATCATCATTGGACACCGATACCCCGGGCGTCACCACCCAGCCCTTGGTCCACTGCCAGGCCAGTTGATTACCAACAGAGAACTCAGGTCGTACCCTGTTTTGCGGACTATAAGCGGCTTGGCCCAACCAGGTCAGATCATCACTGATTTTATAATACCCATCCGTCAGCCATTCCTGATCCTTTAACTCAAAACGTTGACTGCGCTGCCAGCGGGCTCCCCAGCCATAATCAGCAGCGGCATGGCGTAATCCGGCGTAATAAAAAGAACCATCGGCAAAACTATCTGACAATTGCTCATAACCAGCCCCTGTTTCCAGCTGGTAACTGTCGGCAGCCACAGCAAGCAGAGGCGTTAAAGCGGCCAGCGCTAAGACTGAGCTTTTAATCATCCTTGTTTCCCTATCAGGCGACGTAAACGGGCACTCAGCTCAGGCGGCTGAAAGGGTTTCACCAAATAATCATCTGCACCTTTTTTCAGTGCTAAAGCTATATCTTCTTCCCCCATTTTGGACGTCAGAATCAGCACGGGCACTGTGGTCATAGTGGCTTGATTGCGGATCAGTTCCAGCAGAAATAACCCATCAAAAAACGGCAGCATCAGATCCAACACTACAGCACTAAAATCACGACCGGATAACACTAACTCCTGAGCCTGCTGACCATCTTTCAGCCACTCCACCTGATAGCCATCACGTTGCAAAATAAAAACTAACAACTTGCCAATCAGCTCATCATCCTCAACCAGCAATACAGTTTTAGTGCCCATTCATACTCCATAGATCCGGCTTTCCTGCCTATTTTCTTAAGCTAATTCGCTGACTTGTTCAAGCTGTAGAGAAAAAAAACACATCGCAGCATTATAATTTAACCACCTGCCATTGAAATTTGTATACAAATTAATTTAATGTATATAAAAATATCTATTCAGGTGAAACTCCATGTGGCGCGACTTTAGCTTATCAGCCATAGCTGCTGGTTTTGTGGCTGTATTAGTAGGCTTTGCCAGCTCAGTGGCTATTGTATTTCAGGCCGCCGCTGCGGCTGGTGCCGATCAGGCGGTGATGGCGTCCTGGATTTTAGCTTTAGGCCTTGGCATGGGCCTGACCTGTATTGGTTTATCTTGGTATTTTAAAGCACCAGTATTAACAGCCTGGTCCACGCCTGGCGCAGCACTTTTAGTCAGCAGCTTGCAGGGCCTGAGTTTAGCCGAAGCTGTGGGTGTGTTTATCTTCGCTGCCGCTTTAAGTTTATTGTTGGGTCTGACAGGCTGGTTTGAAAAACTCAGCACGAAAATTCCGCTGCAAATAGCCTCTGCCATGCTGGCCGGTATTTTGTTTAACTTTGGTTTATCTATTTTTACCTCCTTGCAGCAGGATTTATGCTTAGTCGGGCTGATGTGTGCTGCTTATCTGGTCAGTAAACAGTATTGGCCACGTTATGCTATTCCATTGGTGTTAGTAGCCGCTGTGCTGTATGCCAGCCTGCAAGGTCAATTGAGTATGGCGCAGGTGCATTTTGACTGGCCTGCTCCGGTCTGGATTTGGCCAGAGTGGTCCCTCAGCGCTTTAATAGGTGTAGGTTTACCACTTTTTATTGTGACTTTAACTTCCCAAAATATTCCGGGTTTGGCGGTATTTAAAAGTAGCGGTTACCACCTGCCAGTGTCGCCTTTGATCAATGCCAGCGCCTTTACCACTCTGATGTTGGCACCCTTAGGGGCTTTTTCTATCAATTTAGCGGCGATCACGGCCGCTATTTGTGCCAGTCCTGAAGCTCATGCCGATCCGGCCAAAAGATACAGCGCTGGTGTGGCTGCAGGTATTTTTTATTTGCTGACCGGCTTGGCCGGCGCTGCAGTAGTGGCTTTATTTGCCGCTTTTCCCACTACGTTAGTCACAGCTTTGGCAGGGTTGGCTTTGCTTGGCACTATAGGCACGAATTTAGCCCTGACCACCCAGGCTGGACCAGACCGGGAAGCCGCCATAGTGACATTGTTGGTGACAGTATCTGGCGTCAGTTTTTTTGGCATCGCCTCTGCCTTTTGGGGTTTAGTAGCTGGCTTAGTTTGTACTCTGGCGCTTAAACTGCCAAAGAAAAAGGCGGCTTAAAATGACCAAAGCCAGTTTATATCAGCAGCTCAAACAAGATATCCGGCAGGGTCTCTGGCCTGCAGGTACAGTACTGAATCAGCAAAAGTTATCTGAGCATTATCAGGTCAGCCGTATTCCGGTGCGGGATGCGTTGCAGCAACTCAAAGCTGAAGCTTTAGTGGTGATGGCAGGCAAAGCCAGTTTAATGGTGCCACCTTTAACAGCAGCAGAAGCTGAAGAGTTGTATCAAATTCGTTTGCAACTGGAGCCTATGGCGCTGCGCCGGGCTTTTCCCCAGCTCAGTTTTGCTTTGCTCGGTCAGGCTGAGGACTTGTTACACCAGATTGAGCAGGATCAGCATTTATCTGCCGCCGACAGAGGCGCACTCAACTGGCAGTTTCACCTGATGTTGTATCAGGCCAGCCAGTGTCCGCATTTACTGCGTTTGCTGCATAGCCTGCACCAGCAAGTGGAGCGTTATTTAGGTTTTCAGGAAATCAGCCTGAATTATGCCGATACCAGTCATCAGGAACACTGGCAGTTGCTGGAGTTATTAAGAGCTCAGCAACTGGATGCTGCCGTCACTTTATTACAGCAGCATATTCAACAGGCAGGTGAGTTGTTAGTGGCTCACCTGCGCTTTGAGGATCAACCCTGAGTTTTACGACGGCGCCAACCAGCCAAACCAGCCAAGGCCAGTAATAAAGCTGAACCAACAGAACCGCTGCTTGCTCCATCGTCCTTACCAGCCAGAGTATTTGGTTTGGGATTCAGGTTAGCAGCTGTAGTAGGGCTATCGTTAATTACAGTGATACGTTCAATAGTCACTATATTAGCTGCTGTCACCGGCACATTATTCGCCCAATCTGTGGCACTGTAATTGCGAAGTGGTGCTTCTCTAAAAGCGCCTCCCGGAACATACAAATTATTAATATTGTCGACAATAGACATACCGGTGCCAGTCACTACACCAAAGACTGTATAACCACCATTGTCTTTGTCCAGATTCGCTGAGTTATCTTTGACATTCACATACCAATGCGTGGTAGCACTGTTTGGGCTGTTATTTATTTTTGCCATAGCCACAGTACCACGCACATTCGACAGTTTTGGCTCGTTATCGACCGGGCCCCGTGGTGTAATTTCAGTAAAAGGGGAAGCGTTATTGCCGCTATAACGCATACCACCACCTTGAATCACAAAGTTTTTTAATGATCGGTGAAACACAGAATTATTATAAGTTCCGGCTTTAACGTAAGTTAAAAAGTTAGTCACGGTTTCTGGTGTGGTTTGATCAAACAGGTTGATTTCAAAATCACCCATATTGGTTTCAACCAACACAATAGTAGCGGCGGCGTTATGGCTGACAGCTAAAGCAGCGGCAAAAGTTGCTGCAAGTACAGATTTTTTCAACATGGTAAGGCTCTCTGATTTTAAAGTGCACCGACTTTAATCGAACAGCCAGAGCTCAAGCCAGCGTCATTACAATTGGTAACGAACTAACTAACTTTGTTAACTCTTTTGCTTGTTGCTCCTGATGCTGAAAACCGTCTTTTTTTCTTATAAGCCGGTTTTTGTTGAGGTGCAGTTTTGGCGATCTCAGCAGATACCTGCGCCTGTTGCACCAGATTGATAATTTCCGGCTGCAGCTGTGCCATAAACTGCGGATAGTCCTGCTGCTGATGACAAATTTGCTCCAGTTGGGCTTCCCATAAAGCAGTTAAATCCGGTGCTGTAATACGCTCTGGCAAACTTTGAATAAAAACACGGCCCAACTGGCTGGCCTTAATTTGTTTGCCTTGCCGCTGCAAATAACCCCGCTTAAACAACAACTCCAGAATACCAGCCCGGGTGGCTTCAGTACCTAAGCCTGCGGTTTCTTTTAAGATACGTTTTAATTCCGGATCGCTGACAAAACGGCTGATCCCCGTCATGGCAGCTAATAAAGTGGCATCGGTGAAATAAGCTGGCGGTTGGGTTTGTTTGGCCAGTAATTCCGACTGACCCGACTGCAACTGCTGGCCCTGGCTTAAAGGTGGCAAACTTTGTTGCTCGTCAGCTTCCTCGTCCTGCTGCTCTTTTGGACTGGCTTTATAAAAAGCTTTCCAGCCCAAAGACTGCACCAGCCTGGCCTGGGCTTTAAATAAACCTCCGGCAATTTTCAGCAGGGCCTGTTGCTCCAGATAGCAAAATGGCGGGAAAAACTGCCATAAAAATTGTCGTGCTATTAACCAATAAAGTTTGGCTTCAGAGCTATTCAGGCTGGCTGATTTCAGCGCTTTGTCGGTAGGAATAATAGCGTGGTGAGCGGTAACTTTACTGTCATCCCAGGCTTTGCTGCGCAGGCTCAGATCAGCTTGCTGTTGCATATCGCCAAGCTCCGGACTGTTAGCCACTATGGCACGGCACACAGCCGCAGACTGACTAAATTGTTGCTCTGGTAAATGCCGGCAATCCGAACGCGGATAAGTAATCAATTGATGACGTTCATACAATTGTTGGCAGCTATCCAGCACTTGTTGCGCCGTCATGCCATAAAGTTTGGCTGCTTCAATCTGCAAAGCCGACAAACTAAAAGGCAGAGGCGCATACTGCTTTTTCGGCAACTGCTGCACTTGTTCTACTGCAGCGGGCTGAAAACTGGTTTTTCGTTGCACCAGTTCAGCCAATTCACGACTGAGCACCCTGCCTTCTTCATCCTGATAAGGCGCGCAAGCCTCACTGGGTTGCCACATCGCAGTAAAAGGCCAGTCAGCTCCTGTTACATGCGCTTTAACCTGATAAAAATCACGGCTGACAAAGTTCTCTATTTGTAAGTCGCGTTGCACTACTAAACCCAGCACCGGGGTTTGCACCCGGCCGACAGACAATACCCCCTGATAACCCTGCTTCTGCCCATGTAAGGTGTAAGCCCGGGTTAAATTAATACCGTACAACCAATCGGCCCTGCTGCGCGCCAAAGCACTTTGCGACAAAGGTGCAAAGTCAGTATTAGGCTTTAACTGCTGCAAAGCCTGACGCACAGCAGCAGGGGTTAAATCGTTTAACAGCAACCTTTTGGTTTGCTTCAATTTAGTTTGACTGATTTTGCTGTGCTGCAGCACTTCATCCACCAGCAACTGACCTTCCCTGTCCGGATCGCCAGCATGCACCAATTCTGTCGCTTCTTTCATCAGTTGGGTCAGAATTTTCAACTGAGCTTTGCTTTGAGTTTTGGCAACCAGTTTCCATTGTTCAGGCAAAATAGGTAAATGCTCCAGCCGCCAGCTTTTAAATACCGGATCATAAGCTTCAGGTTCGGCTTGCTCTAACAAATGACCAAGACACCAGCTGACTTTATCGCCATTGCTAAGCTGCAGATAACCCTGCTGTTTTTGATGGGGTCCAAAGGCGTCCGCTATAGCACGGGCCATACTGGGCTTTTCGGCAATATACAATCTCATTGACAAATCACTGTATGAAAACACAGTTAATTTAACCGCAGTTTTTCCAAAAAAGCAAAGGATGGAGCATTTGTTTTCTGCCTGTCACGGAGTAAGCTAAGGTTTTGCCGGTACAGACCGGAGTTAAGTCAGGTGAATTGTCAGTTTTGATCACTCTTTCAGCCTTCAGCACAGCGTTAATCCGTAGCCTTTTGCTGGCTGTTGCTTACTTTTCATTTGGATACCTCGCCCTGATGCTGGCGATAGCTCCTGGCCTGGCCACTGCCGTTTTTCCTTCTGTTGGTATTGCCATAGCAGCGACTCTGCTGTGGGGTTACTCCATGTTGTTTGGTGCTTTTCTGGGCTCTTTTGTATTAATTTTCAGTATCGGCGGCTGGCCGGACAACAGCTTATGGCAGGCTCAGCTGCAACACTCTGTCAGTATGGCGGCCGTGACAGCTCTCACTGTCGCTATAGCCGTTTGGTCTGTGCGCCGTTTTGCTGACTTTCACACCGCATTAACCTATGAACGAAGCATCATAGGTTTGTTTATCCTGACAGGCCCTGTGGCTTGCCTTATTAGTTCAGGTTTATCCACTGCAGTCTTACTGCGGAATAATTTACTCAGTGCCGATGATGTGCAGCTGAACTGGTTTACCTGGTGGATAGGCGACATGCTGGGTGTGATGATCTTTCTGCCTTTGACCTTTATGTTGTTTGCCCGGCCCAGAACTTTATGGCGGGCTCGCTGGCTGACCGTAGGTTTACCTTTGCTGGTTTGTGCAGTGCTGGTGATTGCATTGTTTATTCGCGCCCGTTTTCAGCATCAGGAGACTCAGCAACAACGCTTTTTTGATCAGGCAGAACAAATCAGCGCCACCTTCCAGTTCAGAGTCAGCAAGGTTTTGCAAAAAATGCAGTCGCTTGAGCGGTTGTTTGCCACTCAGCCTGAGATCACAGACGCTATGTTCCAGCAGTTTCTGCAAAACTATCCCTGGCAGGAATCCGGTGTGTTGTATTTTGATTGGGTAGAGCAGGTCAGTCACGCAAAACGTCTTGAACTTGAGCCTGAGTTGTCCTTTCTGGAATATGCCAATCCGGGAGTCCGTCATGCTGCCGTAAGGCCCAGCTACAGCATAGTCCGATATATGGCATCAGCGACAGACGATCGTAGTTTGATTGGGTTGGATTTAAGTGCAGAAGCAAAACGCAAAGAAGCCATGGAGTATGCCAGAGATCAGGGGGATATCAGTATGACGGCCCCTGTCAAACTGGTGAACGGAGAGGACGCAGTGCTGTATTTTATTCCTGTTTATCAACAGGGTACAGAGCCCAAAAATCAAGCCGAACGACGACAACAGCTGCGTGGTTTTATCTGCGGTATTTTTTCGACAAAAGTTCTGGTGCAAACCAGTTTAAGCCAATACGACAATTCAGAATTCCGTTTACAGATTAAAGATCTGGGGACTGGAGATTTTTATTACAAAACACCATCCGCTTCATCAGGTCATACGCTGCTGAACTGGGTTAATTTCTGGTCCCATGCGGGTCGGACTATGGAGATACAACTGATCCCCAGCCCCAAAATGCTGGGAACAACTTCAGGGCAACAAAGCTGGTATGTGCTGACGGGCGGATTAGTCATATGCAGCTTATTAGGCATATTTCTGCTGGTCCTGACCGGACGCTCAGCACGAATTGAGCACTTGATAGCACAGCGCACTAAAGAGTTAAGTTCGATTCTTGATAACGCAGTAGAGTCTATCATCATAGTGGACCAGCAAGGATTGATAGACAGGGTGAATAAAGAAACCTCCTTGCTGTTTGGTTACCCCATGCCCGCTTTATTGCGTCAGCCCGTCAGCAAGTTACTGGCGTATTTACCGGAACATAAAAATCATCAGCTGCTACAACCTTTAACTCTCGATCAGTTGAATTTATGGGTAGGCCATACGGTTGAGGTCACAGGGCTGAGTGAAGATAGTCAGCAAATACCGCTGGAAATGGGGTTAAGCCGGGTAGATATAGCAGATAAACATTTATATACCCTAATGCTGCATGACTTACGTGAACGTAAAAAAATCGACCGGATGAAAAGTGAGTTTATCTCAACCGTCAGCCACGAATTACGTACCCCTCTGACTTCTATCAATGGCTCTTTAGGCTTATTGGCCGGTGGTGTGGTGGGCGATTTACCACCACAGGCTCAGCAACTGGTGCAAATAGCCAAAACCAATACAGATCGTCTGGCACGACTGGTGAACGATATTCTGGATATTGAAAAATTGGAATTTGGTCAGTTGAAGTTACAACCTTCAGAAGTTGAGGTCTCGGCTTTACTGCAGGAAGCCAAAGTACAAAATCAGGCCTATGCCGATAAATATTTAGTGCGGCTGGATTTAATTACGCCAGCAGAGGCCGGGCCTGTTTATTTGTATCAGGATAGATTCCGCTTGCTGCAAATTCTGTCGAATTTGATCTCCAATGCAATTAAGTTCTCACCCAGCCACTCAGTGGTGAAATTAAGTTATCAGTTAAAAGATGGTCAGCTGGTGATTCAGGTCAAAGATCAGGGTGCTGGTATAGCTGAATCCTTCAGAAGCAAAATTTTCCAGAAGTTTGCTCAGGCCGACAGTTCCGACAGCCGCAGTAATCAGGGGTCAGGTTTAGGTTTAAATATCAGTAAAACGCTGGTAGAAATGATGCAAGGTACTATCGACTTTGAATCGGAGCTGGGTAAAGGCACCTGCTTTAGTCTGACCTTTCCGTATTATCACCAGCCGCATCGTCACGAAAAAAGTCAGGCGCAAGATTAAAAAGCTTGTTTATACTCAAAACCGCTGTTTCCACGTAAAAACATAACTAAAAGGTAAATCCATGAAACCTGTCTATAAACTCAGTCTGACCGCTGTACTGGTCAGTTCAGCCTTATTATTAAGTGCCTGTGGTGAAAAAGCATCACCTCAACCAGAAACCAAAACTGTTGCCACACAAGCGACCGCAGAAGAAGCCAAAGCTTTTGTCAAAGCGGCTGGTGATGAACTCAGTACTTTATTGCTGGAAGTCAACCGCGCTGACTGGATAGCGTCAAACTTTATTACCGAAGACACCGAAGCTTTATCTGCAGCCGCAGGTCAGAAGCTGACAGAAATGGTGGTGCGTTTAGCTAATCAGGCCGCCCGTTTTAATGACACTGAGGTGGATTACGACACCAGACGTCAACTGGACAAACTCAAACAAGCCCTGACCTTAGCAGCGCCGCAGGACAAAGCCAAAACTGAAGAGTTATCCGGTATTGTCGCTAAACTCAATGCCATGTATGGCAAAGGCAAATACTGCAAAACACCGGATAACTGCCTGGATTTAGGCCAGATGTCCAGCACTATGGCCAGCTCCCGTAACTACGACGAACAACTGGAAATGTGGACAGGCTGGCACAATACAGCAGCGCCTATGAAGCCAATTTATGTGCGTCAGGTGGAATTAGCCAACGAAGGCGCTAAAGAGCTGGGTTATGCCGACACAGGCGCTATGTGGCGTTCGAAATACGATATGGACCCCAATGCCTTTGCGCTGGAACTGGATAAACAATGGGGTGCCGTCAAACCTTTATACGATGCGTTACATTGCCATGTGCGGGCTAAGTTATCGGAAAAATACGGTGCCGACAAAGTGCCGCTGGATAAACCTATTCCAGCCCATTTACTGGGTAATATGTGGGCACAAAGCTGGGGCAATATTTATGATTTAGTAGCACCGGCAGATGCAGACCCTGGTTACGACGTCACCAAACTATTGGCTGATAAAGGCTATGACGAGATAAAAATGGTCAAAGGCGCTGAAGGCTTTTTCACTTCGTTAGGTTTTGCACCTTTACCTGAAACCTTCTGGACCCGTTCCTTATTTGTGCAACCTAAAGATCGGGATGTGGTCTGCCATGCTTCAGCCTGGGACTTAGACGCTAAAGACGATTTACGCATTAAAATGTGTATTCAACGCACCGGCGAAGAGTTTTCGGTGATCCACCACGAGCTGGGACATAACTTCTACCAAAGAGCCTATAAAAACCAGCCGGTGTTTTATCAGGAAAGTGCCAACGATGGTTTCCACGAAGCCATAGGTGACACCATAGCCTTGTCAGTCACGCCCAAATACCTGCAACAAATTGGTTTGCTGGAACAAATTCCGGACGAGTCAAAAGACATTGGTTTATTGCTGAAACTGGCGCTGGATAAAGTCGCCTTCCTGCCTTTTGGTTTGTTAGTGGACCAATGGCGCTGGCAGGTATTTTCCGGTCAGGTGAAACCAGAGCAATACAACGAAGCCTGGTGGAAACTACGTGAACAGTATCAGGGCGTGGCCGCACCTGTTGCCCGCACTGAAGCCGACTTTGACGCTGGCGCTAAGTACCATGTGCCAGGCAATACACCTTATACCCGGTATTTCCTCGCTCATATTCTGCAGTTCCAGTTCCACAAAGCTTTATGTGAAAAAGCCGGTGACACAGGCGCTATTCACCGCTGTTCTATCTACAACAGCAAAGAAGCCGGGGCTGCACTAAACGAAATGCTGGAAATGGGTTCAAGCCGTCCCTGGCAGGAAGCTTTAGCCAAACTCACAGGCAAACCAGAAATGGATTCCAGTGCCATTCTGGCCTATTTCGCGCCATTAAAAACCTGGCTGGATGAGCAAAACAAAGACCGGCAGTGCGGTTGGTAACAACCTCAACAAGCTAGTCAAAAGCGCGGTCAATCACCGCGCTTTTTTTTGCGCAAAACATAGGAAAAAAGCACAAGGCAACAACGGATCACTACAAAACAAATGAAATAAATTCACTTAAGCATTCCATTAATTAGAAAAACACACAACTGTCGCCTGATTAATACACTCTCCCAAAAAACACTTAACCATCTGTTTTTAATGAAGATAATTAATGAAAGCAATAAAAAATCAAGGCTAACCAAAAACTGATTCTGGTGACAGTTTAATAACAGACAAGTGATAGATTAGTGAAATTTGATTGACAGCCACCTACCAAAATCTTTAGATGGCTAGACTTATAAATGTATAAACATCAGTCATTTATGTCACAAAAAGCAGCTGATTTTGTACCAATATAAGGACTTTTTGCCACCTCAAATGTAGCTGAACATTACTTTTGCTGAATCACTGAAACAGATAAAGAGTGAAAAGCACCTATTACAATCTAAGGGAAACTATTATGCATAGCCTCACACCTATGCCGCTGAACACACTGCTTGATACAGTTGCTGACAACGGCATAGCCATACTGCCAAACAAGAGAGATTACAACGCAGGGAGCCCGTTTTTTTTTGAAGCCAAAATGATTGCGCAATCAAAAATAACATCAGAAATGAGCATAAAAAACTTAAAAAAACACAAAAAAATATCAACAAAAACAAATATAAAATCAAAAAACATAAAACACAATAAAAAACATGACTACGCAATCATAAATAAAAAATCGAGCCTATCCCAATCCGATAAAAGCCAGGTACAGGCAAAGATCAAAGCTACCCGCGAATCTGCTTTGGAAAAAAAGGACAGCTTGTCTCTCCATTTCAGGACCAATAACTCAATAGATGCCCTACCAGTGGCTTGTATACATTTACTTTCAGGTAACCACTATGCATAAAGTGACCCCTCTCATGCTGGGCGCGGCCTTGATGGCCGCCAGCACTCAGGCAAAGGTGCCTGATAATTTTGACAAGAATCTGCTTGCCCAAAGTGTTAAAAAAGCTACTGTCGAAGGCAGGAAAAAAATCCAGGCTACAGAATCCCTAAAGCCTGGCTATGCGCTGTCCAGTTATCAGGGTTTTCCTTCTCATCTGGATCCGCAGCTGGGTACAGCCACCTTTTTGTGGGTTGAGGATAAAGGCGAATCCAGCACAAAATACCAAAGCATAACCAGAGAAAATGTGCAGGCCGCAGCTAAAGCGGCACTGTTATCCCAAAGCACAGTGCTGGGTGTTGATGACAACAGCCTGCAGGACGCAGAACTGATTGAACTGCATGATGTGGGCAAAGGCCCTGTTATCGCGCGCTTTAAGCAAAAACATCATGGTCTGGATGTCGTGGGCCGCAGCCTGAACGTATTGATGGACCGCACACTAGCTCCCAAAGCTATTTCTGGTTATTTCGCCAAGGTGAATAATGCTGGAACCACTAACGGCCTGAGCCAAAACAGCACACAAAGTAGTTTCAGCCAATCGCCAGAAAGCGCCATTTCTGCGGCGTTTGCCGACCTGACTGGCGAGCAGCTGGGCCAGAAGCTGAGTAAAAGTACTGAACGCCATGGCATGACCTTTTACCAACCCGAGGCCGGAACAAACAACTGGCGCTTGGCTGGCGAGGTCCCGGTAAAAAAAGTGTATTACGCTGAGGCTGGCCGTTTACTGCCGGCTTACCGCATTCTGCTTCGGGCCTTAGGCCAAGGTGATGAGGGCGGCGAGCGCTGGTTTAACTATATAGTGGCCGCAGATAACATCAGCATTCTGGCCAGAAATAATATAGTGGCTCATGCCGCAGCCAGCTACAAAGTCTGGGCCGATGCGGATGGTCGCCCTCTCGATGGCCCTCAGGGCAACGACATGATGCCACTGGAGGTCCGGGATCCGGATCAGGCTCCGGCGGTCCAACCGGTAGAGCAACGTATGGTGACCATAGATCATGGGCCCATCAGCACTCAGGATCCCTGGCTAGCTCCTGGTGCGACAACCACTAAAGGCAATAACGTTTATGCCTTGCTGGATTTAACGGGCACGGACGGCTATGACGGCCAGCTGTCCGACATAGTACCTGAAATGACAGCTCCTGGCGTCTTTGATTACCCCATAGCTGCTTATACCGACACAGATACGGCTGCGGCACGAAACGCTGCAGGTGTGCACCTGTTTTACACCCTGAACTGGCTACACGACGACTGGTATGACAATGGTTTTGATGAAGCTGCAGGCAACGCTCAGGCAGACAACTACGGCAGAGGCGGTAAGGATCAAGACTCCATCTGGGCCCACGGTCAGGATATGTCTGGCCTGAACAACGCCAATATGGCAACGCCACCAGACGGCCTGCCACCGCGGATGCAGATGTACCTCTGGGCCGGCGAAAATGTGGGTGCTCTGGAGATTGAAGGCTTAGGCAGTTTTGATTTTGGTTCAGCTCAGTTTGGCCCCGGAGGTTTTGATATTTCTGGTCAACTGGCCTTTGTCGATGATGGTCAGGAACAAACAACCGATGGTTGCACTCCGCCAGTAAATGCGGCACAGCTGCAAGGTAAAATTGCAGTGATTGATCAGGGTAATTGTAATTTTGTCTACAAAGTCGCCTTTGCCCAACAAGCTGGCGCTATAGGAGTACTGGTACTGAGTAATGATCCAAGCCGTGGCAATGTGGATATGGCCAGAGGCAACGACAATGACTACCCGGATGTGCATATTCCGGCTATGTACCTGTCTACCGCAACCTCCGCTGCGTTGCGATTTGCCATGACATTGCCGGAAGCCAGAGTGCGGATGCATAAGGTCAATACCTATAAAGACGGTACGCTGGACAACGATATTATCGCCCATGAATTTTTCCACTATGTGTCAAACCGACTCATTGGCGACGGCTCTGGTCTCTATGCAGCTCAGTCAGGTGGCCTGGGTGAAGGCTGGAGCGATTTTGCTTCCATACTCAATACAGTGCGGGAAGAAGACAAGTTGGTGGCTGGAAACGACAAGTTCCAGGGTCTTTATGCCATGGGGGCCTATACCCAGCCAAGCAGCTACTTTGGCATACGCCGCGCGCCTTACAGCACGGATATGAAAGTAAACCCTCTCACCTTTATCCATATGAAACATATGCAGCCACTACCTGATACCGCACCTCTGGCTTATGGCCATGACGGTGAAAACAACGGTGAAGTGCATCATACAGGTGAGATTTGGGCCAATATGCTGTGGGAAGTCTATGCAGCACTGTTAAACGATAGCCGTTACAGCTTTGATCAGGCCAGAGAGCGGATGCAGGATTACCTGATTGCCAGTCTGAAAATGACCCCTGTGCTGCCTACTTTTATTGAAGCCAGAGACGCGATGCTGGCTGTGGCTGCGGCCACAGACGAGCAGGACTTTAATCTGATGGCGGCTGCTTTTGCTAAACGTGGTATGGGTGTTGGTGCTGTGGGACCGCACCGCGACGACCCAGGTTATAACCGCAATATAGTGGAAAGTTATGTTAGTTCAGCAGCCATTTACCAGGTTGCCACCACCCATCTGAACCTCGAGTATGAGGATGGTCAGGTTGGTTATTGTTCAAATGATAGAGTGCTGGATGTGGGGGAAACAGCTGAGTTGACTATTACGCTGCAAACCTCTGGCAATCTGCCGATCACAGCTCCTATTCCAGCGACCTTGTCCACCAGCAGTGCAGTAGAACTGAGTATCAGCAATGGTGGCAAGCTGGAATTTCCGCTGCCGGACAAAAATGGCATCACAGTAGCCCGTACCAAACTCACTCTGGATAACGCCGCCACTGCTGCAGAGCTTGATTTGGTGCTGAGCTTTACTGATCAAGGTCAGGCTCAGGTGATAGCTCCAGCACCTTTGCACCTGATCAGCAATGTGAACTTTGATTTGGCCCCAGCTGGTGATACGGACGATATGGAGTCGGCAGCGGCATCCCGCGCCAGTTGGTTAGCAGACGCCAGCACTCATCCGCTGAAAAAAGCCTGGTCAGTGACACAAATCAACGGCAATAGCAGTTGGTACAGCCCAGGCAGTGCGACCTTTGCCCGTATGGGTTTAACTACACCGGCTTTTGTGGTTGCCGAAGGTGCCGAGTTGCAATTGCAATTCGACCATTGGTTTGAATTTGAATACTACGGTGATGGCGCAGGCCCGGACGGTGGGGTACTGCAAATCAGCATCAATGACAGCCCCTTTAGCAATGTGGAATACAACGGTGGTTCCTGGCTGCAGGGCGGTTATAACGGCGGTTTTAACCTGGAGACTTATGACAGTTCCTTTACCGGGCTGAGCGATGAAAGCGGGGCATTCAGAACCGATATTCTTAGCATGGGCTCGGGATTAAGTGGTAAAACTGTCCGTTTCCGCTTCCTGAACATCTCCGATGGTTCAGTGGGGCTGGGTGGCTGGATGGTGGATAACGTCAAAATCAGTGGCGCTGCCCAGGCACCGTTCAGCCAAACCGTCAGCAATAAACCAGGCTGTGATCCCCGGCCTCTGCATGTGCTGGCTGGTCCAGATCAGGTGGTTGCTGAACATAGCGGCAACGCCATTCCGACTCAGGTTCAGTTGACAGGACAGGTTCTGGATCAGGATGGTGTAGCAGGTGTGACTGTGAGCTGGCAACAAATCACAGGTCCTGCTGTTACGCTGAGCAACGCCGATGCACTTGCTACCAACTTTGCAGCCCCTAATGTCAGTACCGATACCCTGCTGGAGTTTCGTCTGACGGCCAAAGATGGCAACGATAGCCTACAAGATACTGTGGCTGTGCTGGTGACCCCGGCGACAGAACCAACTCCAACTCTACCGCCTGTGACTGAAACTCCAGCCCGTTCCAGTGGCGGCACGCTAAGCCTGTTCTGGCTGTTATTGACCTTGCCGTTTAGCCTGGTGCGTCGTCTGAAAGGACGTCAGGTTATGAATAAAAATAATTCTTTGGAGGTTTTGAAATGAACCCTATTAATACAATTTCCGCTGCATTTATCACTGCCGGCTTGATGCTGGCACCTGCAGCTATGGCAGCGGCTGCGCTGCCACTGGGCTTGTCCGCTTACGACGCAAAAACCGATGAGGCTTCTTTTGCGACCAGCGAAATAATTGTCAAACTGGCACAGCCACAGTTGCTACAAAAAAACAAAAGCGCTGATGCATCCTTGCTGGCAGCAACTAACCAGGCCGGAGCCCGTATTAAAAAACTATTGCCCAGACTGGGCATGGCCATACTGGAGACAGATCAACCCATGGCTCAGGTGATGGACAAACTGCAACGTACCGGAGCTGTCAGCTATGCCACTCCAAGCCATGGCCACAAACCCATGGGACAGTTATTGCCTAACGACACCATTTTTGGCCAGCAAAGTGGTTTGCATACCAGTGACGAATACAGCTTGATCACAGGGAAACCACCTGTACCTGATGCAGATATTAATGCACCCGAGGCCTGGGACATTCGCACGGACGCCAGCGATGTACTTATTGCCATTATAGACACTGGCATCAATTATAAAGACATCGAGCTGGCCGATAACATCTGGGTGAATCCGGGGGAGATAGCTGGCAATAGCCTGGACGATGATAACAACGGTTATGTCGATGATGTGCATGGCATCAATGCGGTGACAGGTAGCTCGGATCCGATGGATGTATTTGTTCATGGTACTTATGTCGCTAATGTGATTGCCAATAAAGGTAACAATGGCCTGGGTTCAGCAGGAGTAGTCTGGAAAACTAAATTACTGGGGCTAATGGCGTATGACCAACGTTCAGGCCGAATCTATGACGCTGCTTTGCTGGAATCCCTTGAATATGTGCTGGCGCTCAAAGAAGCCCATCAGTTGAAACAGGTGATCATCAACATTAGCTTTGGCAGTACTTCTTACAGTGAAGCATTAAAAGATGCACTGACCACAGTGCAAAACGCCGGGGTTTTAATGGTCGCTTCTGCCGGTGATTACAACCTGAACAACGATCTCATTCCCTTTTACCCGGCCAGTTATGAGCTGGATGCTATGGTCAGTGTCGCCAGCAGTGATCCAGTGCGCGGCGGTAAAGGCAAAAACTCAAGCTGGGGCTGTGGTTCAGTGGATTTGACAGCACCGGGCGAAAATACAGTATTTTCCTGGACCGGCGTTTCTTATATACAAAGTGGCTCTTCTTTTGCCGCTGCTATGGCCACTGGTGTAGCGGCCTTAACCTGGGCCGAGCATCCGGAATGGAGCTGGCGTGAAGTAAAAGATGCATTGATGGCCAGCAGCAAACCTATGTCTGGGTTGGAAGGCTTGAGTGTCAGCCAGGGTATAGTCCAGGCGGATAAAGCCTTGATGTACAGTGGCACTACACCAAGCATTTGGGGGCAAACCCCAACTATAGGCCTGCCAGGGGATGAAGTGCGGATTAAAGGCCGCCATTTTGGTAACTCTGCCGGGGTAGTCCGTCTACATGGTCAGGACGAAACAGCGCTGGATATCCTCAGTTGGAAAGACGATGAAATCCTGGCCAAACTGCCAGAAGACACTAGCTTTGGTAGCAAAGGCTTAGTGGTCAGTACAGCAGAAGGCAGCAGCTCGGGTCAGGCCTGTTACCTGGTGTCCGCCTCTGCCCGCCCTGTGGCACAACTGCATACCCCGCGTTCTGATGCTGCAGTAGCGGCAGTGGGTGAAGACATCTGGGTCTTCGGAGGTTTGGCCTATTCAGGCACCACAGCGACTGTCGAAAAATTTAACCCGGCTACAGCAGAAGTCACCAGCAATAGCGGTTGGGTAATGCCAACAGCCGTCATGGGCGCATCCTCTGGAGTAATTAACAACAAAGTTTATATCGCAGGTGGTGCTGGCTTTTCCTACAACGTACAGGACAAAGTGCAAATCTTTAACCCGGTTGACCAAAGCTGGTCTGAAGGTGCAGCAGCGCCGCATGCTTTCTTCCTTGCGGCCAGTGCTGTGTACCAGGACAAACTTTATGTATTTGGCGGCCTGACCAGCTTTTTAAACAAAGTATTACTTCCTACCGCCATCAGTGATGCCGTCATGGTATATGACCCGGCTAAAGACAGCTGGTCAGAACTTCAGGCCATGCCAACAAGCCTTTATGGCGCTGCGGCTGTGGCTGACCCACAAGGTAATGGCATCATTCTGACAGGTGGACGTCATGGCGCAGATGAGGGCAGCCTGCCACAGAATCAAGCTTCCCGCTTTAACCCGCAGGATGGCAGTTGGACGCCATTAGCAGCCATGAAAGCTGGCCGCTATTTACACCAGATGGTAGCGGATGACGCGCAAGTTTATAGCCTGCTGGGGCAAAGCCCGGGTGGTGCCAATGATGCCGGTGAACTATTTAAGAATGCAGCCTGGCAGCCTGCGGTGAAAGTCGATGTGGGTCTGTATGAAGCTGGAGCTACAGCTCTGGGTGGTTCAGGTTATTTATTGGGCGGTATAGGCCAGTTTTCCGATAGCGGTATCCTCACTACCACTTTTAGTCCAAATATTCTGCAATATGCATTAGTTTCGCCTTTAACTCCTGCAACAGGGGGCGAACAGGGTGGCTCTGGTAACGGCCCTGTAACAGGACAGCCAGGCAGCGGGCAACCTCAAACGCCATCAGCACAAACCAGCAGTGGCGCTGCTGGCACTTTACTACTGCCACTACTGGCTTTAGCCTGGCGCCGTCGTCGTCTGCAACTGGCAGTGCAAGCCGCTTTGGGTCTGGCAACCATAAGCGGATCTGTACAGGCTGAGACGACGACCCCGGCAGCAGACACAGTAGCGTCTATGGAAAGCCATCAGCCCAAGACGTTGTTGGTTAAATTTGCCGATCCTCAGCTTGTTGCAACTTTTTCTGCCGGAACAGATGCCAAAGTCAATCAGCAGATCAACCAAGTACTGCAGGAGGCCGGAGTCTCGGTTAGTCAGATATTTACTCATTCGGGACTAGTGGCAGTTGAAGCAGGGGGCGGTACTAAGCGGGCGATTTCGGTACTCGCTGCCAATAAACTGGTCGACTACGCTGTACCCAGTTTCCAGCGACAGACTTTATCGACCTATCCCAATGACCCCAATTTCCAGGCCTTATGGGGACTGGAGAATCAGGGGCAGACGGTTAATGACATCACCAGTCTGCCGGATCAGGATATCAATGCGCCTGAAGGCTGGGATCTGCGCACCGATGCCAGCAACGTGGTGGTGGCTGTATTAGACGACAGTTTTTATACCGCACACCCGGACTTACAAGCCAACGTCTGGCTGAACCCGACAGAGATTGCCGACAACGGCATAGATGATGACAACAATGGTTATGTCGATGATATGCATGGGGTCAGCACATCTATTGTCACAGGCGGCCACTACACTGGCAACTCCAGCCATGCCACTGCTGTGGCCGGTATTATAGGTGCTGTAGGTAACAATGGTATTGGCACGGCCGGGGTTGCCTGGAAAGTTCAACTGATGAATCTGGCAGGTCTGGATGATATAGGTACAGTGATCAATGATGTCGGCGTAGTCCGCGCCATTGACTACCTGATTGATACCAAACAACGTTTACAGTTGCCCAGAGTAGTGCTGAATATGAGCTGGGGTGGCAGCCAATATAGCCCGGCGCTGGATGATGCGCTGCAAGCAGCACAAGCCGCGGGTATTTTAATTGTCGCAGCAGCAGGTAATGGCCCAGAGTTCAATGTGGATAAGCAACCAAATTATCCGGGCAATTTGCCGCTGGATGCGATGGTCACTGTAGGCGGCTACGATCATAGTGCTGAAAAGGTTTCCTCCTATAGTGCTTACGGTTGCCATAATGTTGATTTGGCTGCACCTGGCAGTGACAGTTATAGTCTGGGTAATGAATTTGAGCACTACTGGACCAGCAATGGCACCTCTATGGCCTCCGCCTATATTGCCGGAGCCGCGGCCTTGTTATGGGAAGAACATCCTTATGCAACAGCGCTGGATATTAAATCCGCTTTGTTGCACGGTGCTCAGGCTACCCCCTGGTTGGCCACCTTAAATCAGACTGGTGGTCGTTTCCGGTTGGATCAGGCCTTTGCAGCAGGCATTACCAAACCAGCAGTGTGGCAGATAGCGCCTTACACTGCAGCGCCGGGTAAAGTGGTGACATTGCGTGGTCAAAACTTTGGCCAGACACCAGGTAGCGTGAAGCTGAAGGATTTACAAACAGGCGCCGAAGTGCAGGCTGAAGTCCGCAGTTGGAAAACCAATGAAGTGGAAATTCAACTGCCTTATGACATCCCCTACAGCGACAGGGCCGCTATTGTCAGCACTGCTTCAGGCGAGTCCAACCCCAGCTGCTTGCTGGTATCGGAAAATGCCTACAGCATAGGTGAAATGGCTCGGGGCCGTCATGATGCCGCTTATGCTCAGGTGGGAGAGGATTTGTGGATCTTTGGTGGGGAAATCTGGGCCTACAACAGCTATGGCGCTACTTATACCAACAGCGTTGAACGCTTTAATGTGAGCAGCCGTACCAGCACTGCCAGTAACAAAGTGACTATGCCCAAAGCCTTATTTGGCGCAAGGGCAGCGGCTATTGGCAGCAAAATTTATATAGTGGGTGGAGTGACCAATTTGGGTTTCGATCGCTGGAACGTGGAGAACAGCCTGCTAATTTTTGACACTGAAACCCAAAACTGGACCGAAGGTGCGACATTACCTGTAGCTCTGACACAAGCTGGGGTAGTGGCTGTTGATGGCAAAATCTACGTTTTTGGTGGCAACATTGGCAACTATCCAGGCAATATCGCATCAGGACAGAGTTATATCTATGACCCGGCCAGCGATAGCTGGAGTCAGGGAGCTGATTTACCCATCCCGGTGATCGATCCAGGTGTGGATGTTGACCCTAAAACTGGTATCGTCACGCTACTGGGGGGCTTTGTTGTCGCTGATTTATATGCAGACCCTTCTGCTGTACCAAATCTGCAGCTGTTCGACCCAGTCAGCCTGAGCTGGAGCATGGGGCCATCGATGCAACGCCCCCGCTACGGTATGGGTGTGCTGCGCCATGGTGACACTCTTGTTGCTGTCAGTGGTTATGGTGCGTCAACTCAGGAAAAAACCTGGGACCATGCAGAAACCCTGATCGATGGCCAATGGCAACTGACCACCCGTATAGGCATGGAGCTGGGCGATGCTGCTGTAGCTAAAGGAACTGAAGAAGGCTTTGTGTTGGGGGGCATCAACAAAACTTATGGTGGTGACCGGTTGATTTGGGCCTTCCCGCTGGAACGTGCTCAGCCAGTTGCACCAGCCCCGACACCTCAACCTGTGCCTGAACCTGCACCAGTCAAAAGCTCAGGTGGAAGCATGGGGTTTGTTGTGATGCTGCTGGCACTGCTAAGACTGCGCCGCAGGTAATTCCGTGTCATAAGACTAAATGGCCAGTATCAAGCTGGCCGTTTTTTTACCCAATAAACAGGCAAAACCGGACATGGCTCCCAGCCTTATCCGGGCATTTTGCGTCTGGCTGGATGAGCAAACAAAGGCAGGCAGTGCGGCTGGTAACCACCTCAACAAGCTAGTCAAAAGCGCGGTTAATCACCGCGCTTTTTTTTTGCTTAGAGCACAAACAAAAAAGGTACAGAACAATAATGGATCACCTTAAAGCACGTGAAATAAATTCACTTAAGTATTCTATTAATTAGAAAGATATGCACTATATCAAGAATAAAAACACTTGAAAGACATTCACATAACACACTGTTTTTAATTAATAATTACAAATAAACACAATCTAACCTCATAGCTGCCTACAGGCTGATTCTGGTGACAGTTTAATAACAGGCAAGTGATAGATTAGTGAAATTTGATTGACTTCTGTATATCGAAACATTTAGATGGCTAGACTTGTGAACGTGCAAATATCAGCCACTTTTTGTCGCAAAAAAGCGGCTGATTTGTATCACAATAACGATTTTCCGGTACCGCCAAAGTACCTGAAACTCAATTTTGCCGAATCGCTGAAACAGATAAACAGCGAACCGCAACCATAACAATTTAAGGGAAACTATTATGCGTAGCGCCACACCTATGCTGCTAAGCGCACTGCTTTGTACAGTCGCCAGTAGCAGCTTTGCCGCACTGCCAGAGAACTTTGATTACAACATGCTGACCAAAAGTATACGTAAACAAAGCGGGCAACAGTCTAATCATGCCCACAGCCCTATTCAACGCGATTTACCTGACTTCAACGGCTATCCATCTCATTTTGATCAGCAATTGGGAACAGCTACTTTTTTATGGCCCACAAATGGTAGCGCAACCAGATTCACAGATAATAAAACAGAAATAAAATCTAAAGAACTATTTAAAAAAACAGCAAAAACAACAATTAAAGAACAAGCATCGACTCTTGGAATAAATATTGATAGCGCAAGCAATGCAAAGTTATTTGAACTGCATGATACTGGGAAGGGCCCTGTTATCGCGCGTTTTCAACAAATGCATAATGGCCTTGAGGTATTTGGCCGTCAGTTAAATCTGTTGATGGACAGGCAAGCCAATACCAAAGCCATTTCAGGCTATTTTGCGAAAACCCCGGTTTCTGCAGCAGGCCCAAACTCAGTTACTGAATTTGAACTAAAGGAACTGGATGCCTTTGCCAAAGCCTTTCGTGATCTGACAGGAACAGAGTTAAAGCAACAACTGACGCCTTTGCCGGATCAACATGGCTATAAGCGTTTTGCTCCTGTTGCCGGTGACTACAACTGGGCCATTTTTGGCGAACCCCGGATTAAAGCCTTGTACTTTGCCGTGCATGAAACCAATCAGTTGATCCCGGCTTATCAGATTGATCTGATGACCTATAACGCAGCCGACAAAGACGAACGGATTTTTGGTTACATAGTGGCGGCCGACACAGGCAAAGTACTGGTGCGGAAGAATATGGTGAACGAAGTCGCCACCAGCTACAGAGTGTGGGCTGACGAACATGGTGTGCCACTGGACAGTCCGTTAGGCAATGAGGTTCTGCCTGCTGTATCAAGGGATCCGGCTCAGGCACCGGCCCGCACTGCAGCCCCTACCCGTCTGGTGACACTGGACCATGGTCCTATCAGCACCAATGACCCCTGGTTAGATGAAGGTGCCACTGAAACCAAAGGCAACAACGTCGAAGCCTTTTTAGATTTAGCAGGATATGATGGCTACGACCCGATTTTAGGTGACCTCAGACCTAAAGTCACCACAGCCGGAGTCTTTGACTACGATATTATCGCCGATGCAGACCCGCATACTGCTGCTGCAAAAAATGGCGCAGCAGTTAACCTGTTTTATGTCATTAACTGGTTGCATGACGATTGGTATGACAATGGCTTTAATGAAGCTGCAGGTAATGCCCAGTTTAATAACTATGATAGAGGGGGCTTTGATTTAGACCCGATCTGGGCTCATGGTCAGGATAGTAGTGGCCGCAATAATGCCAACATGGCAACTCCACCTGATGGTATCAGACCCAGAATGCAAATGTATTTGTGGGACGGTGAGTTAGAAGGGGCTGTTGAAGTGCTTAGCCCGGCTGATCTGGGCTCGTTCAGCTTTGGTCCGGCTCATTTTGGCCCTGCCAGTTTCGATCTTGAAGCTGCTGTGGCGCTGGCTGATGATGGTACTGACACAGCGTCTGATGCCTGCCAGCCGCTGCAAAACACTGCTGAAGTTGCCGGAAAAATAGTACTGGCAGACCGGGGTAGCTGTGATTTTGTGGTGAAAAGTATGAACGTTCAGCAAGCCGGTGGTCTGGCCATGCTGATTGCGGATAATATCACCCAGGAAGCTGCCCCCACTATGGGCGGCAACAACCTGAAAATTACCATTCCTAATATGTCTATGACATTGGCTGATGCCAACATCGTCAAAGATGCCATGCAATCAGGTGAAGTGCAGCTACGGATGCACAGAGTCGGCCATGATATAGACGGTACTATAGACACTGGTATTGTCACCCATGAATTTTTTCATTATGTCAGCAACAGGCTGGTTGCCAACTCTTATGGTTTGCTAACAAAACAATCTGGCGCTATGGGTGAAGGCTGGAGTGATTTTGCCGCTTTATTGGCTTCAGTGCGGGAAGAAGATAGGCTGGTCGCAGGTAATGATCGTTATCAGGGCCCTTATGGTTTGGGCCAGTATGCGTTAAATGACAATTACTTCGGTATCCGCCGTGCGCCTTATTCGACGGACCTTGCAGTTTACCCCATGACATTCCGCCATATGCAGGATGGCATAGCCTTACCAGATTCGGCACCATTGGCTTATGGCCAGGATGGGCAATACAACTCTGAAGTGCATTATTCAGGCGAAATCTGGGCCAATATTTTATGGGAGTTTTATGCCAGTCTGCTGAATGACCCACGTTATAACTTCGAGCAGGCCAGAGAGAAGATGCAAAGTTATCTGATTGCCAGTTTGAAGCTCACCCCGGTTTACCCCACCTTTATTGAAGCCCGCAATGCGATATTAGCTGTAGTGGCCGCTACAGATGAAGCTGATTTTAAACTGGCAGCCGAGGCCTTTGCCAAGCGTGGTATGGGGGTGCTGGCGCAAGGCCCGGATCGTTACAGCAGCAATAATGCTGGCATAGTTGAAAGTTATGTTGGAGTAGCCGCTGCCTACAGAGTGGAGTCCAGCAGTGTTGATTTCAATTATGACGATGGCACTCAGGGTTTCTGCAGCAAGGATGGAATTTTAGATGCAGGCGAGACTGCTGGTTTAAAAGTCAAACTCGCCACCTTTGGTACGCAACGGTTGGATCAACCACTCAAAGCCACTTTAAGCTCTAACGCTGATATCAGTTTTAAAGATAATGGCAGTGTCAGCTTTGCTGTGCCAGGCATAGACAGCAACTACGAAACAACTCTGAATACCAGCTTTAAGCTCAATTCAGCTGCTGTTTCAGAGAAAGTGGATTTAACCCTGACCTTTGAACCCATCACAGATTCGGCAGTGAATGTGGTGCAACATGAGCCCTTGACCTGGAGCTACTTTGTTAACTTTGATGTAGCGCCGACCAGAGCCAGTGATGATATGGAAGATAAAGCAGCCTCAACTATTGACTGGGCTGCAAGTGCGTCCAGCCAAAGTGGTGTTACGCCATGGAGCTTAACAGAAGACGACACAGGCAATAGCCTTTGGTTTGTTGCCGGAACTTCTGCGTCAACAAAAATGACCTTAACCAGCCCGGAACTTAAGGTGAGCGAGGACGAAGATTTAGTTATTGGCTTTGATCATTGGTATGACTTTGAATACATACCACAGTACGAAGGTGATACCACTGGTTATGATGGCGGCATTCTGGAGATTAGTATTGATGGTGGCGCCTTTGTTAACGTGATTTGGGCAGGCGGCACTTTTGAGGCTGGTGGCTATAACGGCAATATCCAGGCTCTTGGCGGCGATCCTGGTTTTATTGGCAGAACCAATCCAGACCAGCAATTACAACAAACCATTCTGAACTTTGGTAAAACTCATGCGGGTAAAACAATTCGCTTCCGCTTTGCCCAAGTGTCAGACTCCAGCGGTGCAAAAACAGGCTGGATGGTCGATAACTTTACCCCTTCAGGCGTGACCAATTTACCATTTAGCACAGCGACAGCTAATGCTGCGGGTTGTGATCCCAGAGCTCTGTTTGTAGATGCAGGTCAGGATCAAAAAGTCAAAGAACACAATGGCAATAAAACCCCAACCAAAGTGCAGTTAACAGGTCAGTTAAAACATCAGGAGGGCCCACAAGGCTTTAGTTCAAACTGGGTGCAGATCACAGGCCCGGAAGTGGCACTGACCACAGCCACCAGCTTAACCACAGAGTTTGATGCACCTAATGTCACTGCCGACACCTTACTGCAATTCAGACTGGAAGCCAGTGGTAAAGGGGTGAAAGCAGAAGACATAGTCAACGTCACCATCGAAGCTGTAGCCGAGCCTGTTGCACCAGCTCCTGAACCAGAGCCCGCACCAGAGCAAAAAAGCAGTGGTGCTATCCAGTTGTTTAGTGTGTTCTCAACCTTAGCGCTGTTGCTTGTTCGTCGCTCCCGCTTTGCTGTATCCACAGCTAAAACTACTAAAAATTCTGAGGTGGCAAAATGAGCCGTTTTCATTTAATTCATAGCTTGTTATTTGGCCTGGCAACCACTG
>CAMLSF010000026.1 GCA_946482615.1 uncultured Chromatiaceae bacterium
GGCCGACGCAGGCTGATGGCTAAGGTTAAGGCCTTGTCTATTTGCTGGCAGGCGGTGTTGATATCAGTAAGGACCTCGGCCGCTACTGTGACATTGGCAAACACCTTACTGTCAGCCAATAAATCCCCTGTGCTGTGATGAAACAACACCCCGGTCTCTTTGATGGTGACTCTGTTGTCTGCTGTGGGGCTGGCGGTAATCACCACCACAGGATTCCTTTCCACATAAGAGCCGGCAACAGCGTTTAATACACTAAAGGTGCCGACGCCAAACTGCACTGACACAGCACCTATGCCTGTTAAACGGGCATAACCATCAGCGGCATAACCTGCTCCGAGTTCAGTCAGATCGCCAACTGCTTCAATGCCTTCAAAGTCAACCAGCGCATCCATAAAGTTAGCGACATAATCCCCCGGTACCTGAAAGACTTTACGCAGCCCCAGCTGATGCAAACGGGTCAGTAAATAATCGGCGACAGTGAAGGGCTTAGCGTTCGACATTGTTAATCCCCTCATAAGCAAAGCTGGTCACCTCATTCAGCACTTTCGAACAGTCACCGCAGCCACAGCTGCCGGGCTGAGCCAAATCTGGCGCAGGGCAGGCGACAGGCAAAAAGTTGTAGTCTGGATTGTCTTTCAGAATTTTGGCAAAAGCCGGATCACTTAACAGCCACGCAGGTTTGCTTAAGCCAAAAAACTGCTCCAGCATAGATTCTGCTGTATTCAATGCACCTTCAACCCAACCTTGTTCGTAGGAATAGGCTTCACCTACAATGTAGATCTGCTGATCGGCCACCGGATGACGCATCCGGCACATGATTTGATCCAGCCGGTAATTGGCTTTCCATTCGTGCCAGCCACCGCCGTACGGATCATCACCCCATTCCTGATACACCGCAGAGTATGGCGGCGGCAGTTGCTGTTGATTATGTAAAGTGGTCACCTGCTGATGGGCTGTTGCTACCATATCTTCAGTGATTTGAAACTGGTGCTTTAACACCACCTGCTCAGGCGCACAGGACAGGGACTCCGGCACATAGCCGGTAAAAGGTTTGCCGGCTTCCAGACCTTTCCAGAATGGCACCGTACCTATATCGTTGTAGGAGGCCATCAACAGGGAATGTGTGGTGGCTTCTCCGCCGGGTTGCTCACATTCAGTGCCCATGTAATAAGTCTGGCGTATAGGCAAATCAGTGACAGAGCGGCCGGAGACCAGACCAAGGCTACGCCACCATGGACTTTCATAGGCCAGAAACATCTTAAACGCGGATTGGATCAGCACAGAACTCAGGTTTTGTTTCAGCCATGGATCATCAAAAAAGGGTGAGGAAATCAGTTCCAGCGAGCGGCGTGGCATAGCCAGAATAATTTGTTTGGCCTGCACTTCAACCGGTGGACTATCGGCTTTATCTGTAGTTTTTCCAGCTTCATTGGTTTCTGTGGCCTGAAACACCAGGGTATAGCGGTAGTCGCCTTGTGTGTTGTAACGGATCTGGGTTAAACGCTGATTCATACGGATGCGATTGGACTGGGCAAGCTGGCCTGGCATGTCAGCGAATTGTTGTGCCAGCGTCAGTGGCAGTGCCTGAAATCCCTCTTTTAAGGTTAAAAATACGGTGTCATCTTTGTATTCTGTAGCCGGCAGTTGGGTGACGGCATTCGCATTGGCGACATTGGCTTCGTAACCTCCGGCATCTTTCATAAACTGGTAGCCTTCGTTACTCAGTACCTTGTAAAGTAAATCCCAGAAACCGTAGCGCCAGATCTCTTTGCCAAACACTTTCACCTGCATTTGCTGTTGCAGGCTCATATCAGCAAAGCCGGGACATATTAAATTCATCACCTTGACCTGCATATTTTCCGGACCATAACCCCGTTCTGACCAGTTGAGGTTGTACGGGATCCGATCCGGATGTTCAGCAAAGTCACGGTAACGGAAATACTGGCCCCGCAGGTAAAACAGGTTATTGTCAGAACCTGCTTCTTTGCCGCCCGGTTCTATCGGCAGACTGGAGCCCATAGGAAAGTTTTTGGTGGCCAGTTTTAATTCTGTCACCAGGTTTTTTACCATCAGGTGAGAGTCTGGTATATACCTCATGCCACCTAGTTCAGCCACCACATTAGGTAAACCTGGTAATTTACGGCTATACAAGCGGCCGCCAATTCTGTTGCTGTATTCAAATAACACGATGTTGCTGTTGTGGCCTCTGTCCTGCTGCAAACGCCAGGCGCTGTAACAGCCCGATACTCCTCCGCCTATAATGGCGATATCCAGTTGATTCACTTGAGTCATTCGCTTCCCCTTCAGTGGTTAGCCTGTGGCTGAAACTATGTAGCCGTATAACTCAACAGCCAGGGCTGAGCAGCGGGTCAGGCTGCGCTTTCCTTAAGTTAACGGAGATGGGTACATCCGGGCTTGGAAACTACGGGTAAAATCAGTCCCTTTGATGTGAACATTATCATGTCTCAGGTAGAGGAGCTTGTCACTATATTGACTACATTTATTTGCAGTTTTTATCAAAGTAAGCAAATGGCAGAACCTGGTGATCAGGCTGGATGTGAAAAAAAACCACCGTAAAAACGGTGGTTTTAACCTGAAGTTGCATCAGAATAGGGGCAGAGTTAGAACTTATAGTTCCACTGCACGGCCAGCACCTGAGCTTTGTTGCGGTAAGTCGCCTGAACACCAGAGTTGTAAATACGGTCGCCATTGGCGTTGTATTCGTGTTCGTTGATACTGACTTTATTCATCCACATATAACCATAAGCAAAATCAACACTTTGTTCTGGTGTCAGCGCCCAGTTGGCACCCCAGGTCCACCAGATCCGGTCTGCGGTCGGGACCCGTGCTGTTTTATGGCTGCCACTGATTGGGTTTTCGTCGTACGCCAGACCGGTTTTTAAGATCAGCTCTTCGTTGTATTGCACTGTAGTGCCAACAGAAAAGGACCAGGTATCCTGCCAGTGCTCCGGTATATAGCCGATGTAGCCGGCTTTATTCAGGTTTTGTGGTAGTTGAGTGCTTAATGAAATGCTTGGAGTGTCATCGTCGCTGACGATATCAATAGACTCAAAGCTGCTCCAGCCTGTCCAGTTGACACTGGCTTGCACAGATAAAACATCGGTCAGTTGCTGATCGATGCTAAAAGCCAGATTCGCAGGTGTGGTTAAATCCAGTTTACTTTGCTCTGACAGATAGCTGTTCGATGCCAGTTTGCCTGTTGCTAAGCTGATGGCGGGCAGGTTAGGAGCCACTACGATAAAGTTTGGATTCCCTGCCACATTTGCACCTGTAATAGGTGTATTGGTGATCTCAGAATCACCTTTAAGTGTGTATTTCACTTCAGAGTGATACACCAAGGCCAGTTTGGTTGAACCTAAATCGCCATGAAAACCGACGGTATAACCTGCGGCTACGTCATCACCATTAACTTCATAGTGACTGTCACAGTAGGCCGCGTTGTAGACATCACGCTGATAAAGCGCATTGATGCCAGTGCCCAGTTCACATAAACCTGAGTGGTCTTTGTATTTAGACAAAGTACCTTCAGCATAATTGATGTTTAAACCCAAACCAAAAGACCAGTCCTGGCTCAGCTTGTACGCCACTGTGGGTTGCATCGCGACCACTTTAATGGCGGTCTCATCGGCAAAATAACGGCCTACCCAGTCATTCTGATAGTCCGACGACAAACCAAAAGGAGCGTAAACGCCTATACCCCAGCTTAAGTTGTCATTGAAGTGGTCGCTGTAAAATGCAAAAGGCACTAACTCAGACAAGGTCAGTTTGCCAGAATCCCGGCCTGTCACTGCCATACCATTGGCGTTTTGGGCTGACGCATCGCTGTAACGGGTTGTCGCGTAGATCAGGTTTACACCACCGGAGAATTGGGCGCCTTTCAGTTTGGTTAAAGCTGCTGGGTTGGAATAAACCAAAGAGGCGTCTGTGATTTGCGCGCCACGGCCGGCGTAGGCATTACCAGCTGCACTGACAGATTGTTCAAATAATTTATAGCCTTCAGCAAAAGCGGACTGACTGACCAAAGCAAGGCTGATTGCTAATGGTAATGAAGCTTTTCGTAACATTGTTTTTGTACCCTGTAATAAATTTCGCGGCATTATAGGAGGGTAGCGCCTTAGAGTACATGCTCTAAGACTGGCAAATTTTGCCACTGGTCGGATCTTGCTTTGACTAAAAAGTGGTGAGATTTGCTAAGTCATAGAAATGAATTCAGGCTGAATTTTTAATTTTTGTTTTTAAGTTGTTGTTTTGTATTGTTTTTATTTTTGTTATTTGAAGTGGCATAAGGGATGCAATTCCATCGCAACTGATTCGACTTTGCTTGTTTAAGGATAAATTATGAAAACCCGCTCATTGCTCGCTACTGCTGTAACTTCTGCCTTATTAGCCAGTTCTTTGGTATTAACTGGTTGTGGCAGCGCTGAAGGAAGTCCGGATGCCGCCAAGGTGGAGGCTGTGATCAGCATCCCGGTTGAGGCTGCTTTGGTCAGTCGCGGTGAAATCAGCAGTCTGTACCGCACCACCAGTACACTGGAAGCCAAAGAAGATGCTGAAGTGAACAGCAAATCAACCGGCATAGTGCAGCAGTTGTTTGTCGAAGAAGGTGATGTAGTCAAAGCCGGCCAGGTCATGGCTATTTTAGACACCGAACGCCAGCAACTGAACCTGGCCAAAGGCAAAGCTGAATTAGGTCAGTTAAAAAGTGAACTGGCACGGTTAGAAACTATGTACCAGAAAAAACTGGTCAGTTTTGATGTCTATGACAAATTAAAATGGCAGGTCGAGTCTTTGTCCGCTTCTGTGGCTTTGTCTGAACTGGCACTCAAAGAGACTCAGATCATAGCGCCTATCAGCGGTGTGATTGCCCGTCGTCATGTCAAAGTAGGCCAGTTGATCACTGAATATTCATCCAAAGCTTTGTTTGAAATTGTGTCACAAGAGCGTTTAGAAGCAGTGATCAATTTGCCTGAACATCAGCTGCCACGGGCTAAAGTAGGTCAGGTTGCCCATTTACATTTTGCGGCTATGCCAGCCAAAGAAGCCAAAATTATCCGTATCTCTCCTGTGGTGGATGCTACTACTGGTACAGCCCGCGTCACAGTGGCTGTGGATAACACGGATCTGAGCTTAAAAGCCGGTATGTTTGCTCAGGTAGAGGTGCAATACGATGCCAAAACTGCGGCTTTATTAGTGCCTAAACGTGCTGTGATGGCGATGGATAACAGCAGCTCAGTTTTTGTGGTCAACAAAGATGGCAAAGTTGAACGTAAAACTATCACCACAGGTTATGAATCCGACACTATGTTTGAAGTGGTGGAAGGTTTAACTGAAGGCGAGCAAGTGGTGACAGCAGGTCACGCCAGCCTAAAAGAGCAAAGCCCGGTTCAGGTTATTGCCAAAAGCTAATTCAATCTCCCTCATTAGTGGGGCGTAAGCCCCACCATAAATAATAAAGATAAAATTAAGGGATCTTCTATGAAACTAGTGGATACAGCCGTTGCACGTCCGGTCACTATGTGGATGTTCACTTTAGGCATTATGTTATTTGGTCTGGTCGCTATGGGGCGACTGGCCGTCAATTTACTTCCTGACTTGTCTTACCCAACTTTAACAATCCGCACTGAATACGCAGGCGCGGCTCCGGCCGAAGTGGAACAATTGGTCAGTAAGCCAATTGAAGAAGCTGTAGGTATTGTTAAAGGTATTCGTAAAGTACATTCGGTGTCCCGTGCTGGTCGTTCTGATGTGATTATGGAATTTGAATGGGGCTCAGATATGGATCTGGCTGGCCTTGAAGTGCGCGAAAAAATCGATGTGCTGTACCTGCCTTTGGATGTGAAAAAGCCGTTATTACTGCGCTTTAACCCTAATTTAGATCCAGTGGTCCGTCTGGCCTTAAGCCGTGATGAGAAACAAGATTTAACGCCAGCCCAACTGGTGAGCTTACGTACTTTTGCCGAAGAAGATTTACGTCGTCGTTTAGAATCTTTGACAGGTGTAGCCGCAGTGCGGCCTGATGGTGGTTTAACTCAGGAAATTCAGATCCTGATCGACAATGAAAAACTCAGCCAACTGAAGCTGGATATCAGCACCATCAATCAGCGTTTAAAAGAGCAGAATATCAACCAGGCCGGTGGCCGTTTAGAAACCGGCAGTCATGATTATTTAGTCCGTACCATTAACCAGTTCGCCAATCTGGATGAAATCCGCAATTTGTATATCGCCAAAGTGGGTGAAAGCCAAATTCGTTTGTCCGATATCGCCGAAATCCGTGACTCTTTTGTTGACCGTCAAAGTATTACTTATGTGCATGGCAAAGAAGCGATAGAAATTGCCATCTACAAAGAAGGTGACGCCAACACAGTACAAGTGGCAAAAACTGTCACAGCCAGGCTGGAGGATTTACAGAAAAATCTGCCTGCTGGTTACCAGTTAACCTTAGTGTACGACCAGTCTACCTTTATTAAACAAGCCATAGATGAAGTGAAATCTGCCGCTGTGGAAGGTGGTATTCTGGCGATGATAGTGCTGTATTTGTTCCTGCGGAATGTCTGGACCACCCTGGTGATCTCGATTTCTATTCCGCTGTCCGTCATTGCCACCTTTAACCTGATGTATGCGCAGGATATCAGCTTAAATATTATGAGCTTAGGCGGTATAGCCTTAGCCATAGGTATGCTGGTGGATAACGCCATAGTGGTACTGGAGAATATCGCCCGTTATAAAGAGCAGGGTATGACTCCGATGGAAGCTGCGAAAAAAGGCGCCAGTGAAGTGTCCATGGCCATCACAGCCTCTACCTTAACCACAGTGGCTGTGTTTTTTCCTCTGGTCTTTGTCGAAGGTGTGGCAGGCCAGTTGTTTAAAGATCAGGCTTTAACTGTGACTTATGCTTTATTGGCGTCTTTGCTGGTGGCTTTAACTCTTATTCCTGCTATGGCAGCCCGTGAGCGTACTGCTGCTTCTGTTGGTGCAACTGATGTTCTGGCAACCAAACTGTCTATTAAACCATCGCGCTGGTATTTATGGCCGCTGGTGCCATTTCACCTGCTGTATCTGGGCGTGCGTTTTGTATTTTTAGGCTTATTTACGCTATTCACTATTCTGTTTCGTGCTGTAGCTAAAGGTTTAAGTTTTATCTTTAACCCACTGCTGAACATAGTACAGGCCTTTTTACGTGCGCTGGAGTCGGGCTACCGTGCTGTATTAACTGCCGCCTTACGCGCCAAAGCTTTGGTGCTGTCTGCCACTATAGGCCTGACCGCGCTGATTTATTCACTGATCCCGGGTTTAGGTTTTGATGTGATCCCCAGTATGAGTCAGGGCGAGTTTTATGTCGAAGTGCAGCTGCCTGTTGGCAGCGCGATAGAACGTACGGACAAGGTGTTAAAACAACTGGCCGACATCGCTTCACTGCAGAGCGAAATTGACCGCAGTTATGCCCAGGCAGGTACAGGCCAGCAAATGACAGTGGATCCTAATGTCGGTGGCAGTCATTGGGGCCGGTTAAACATTATTTTAAAAGACAGTGCGACTAAGGCGGATGAAGAACGTTTAATTCAACTGTTCCGCGATGCGGTAAGCACTATGCCGGATCTGAGCGCCAAAATTGACAGACCAGAGCTGTTTAGTTTCAGCACGCCACTGGAAATCGAATTATCCGGCCATGATTTAACCAGCTTAAAAGCCACCTCGGATCAACTGGCCAAAGCTTTGGCTGCCAATGACAGATTTACCGATATTAAAAGCTCGTTGCGTTCCGGCCAGCCGGAAATCACCTTACATTTCCACCATGACAGGTTATCTCAGCTGGGTTTAACTGCGGCTGATGTGTCGAAACGGGTGGCGAATTACATAGGTGGCGAAGTAGCGGGGCAGTATTCGATTAACGATCGTAAAGTCGATATCCGGGTGCGTCTGGCGGAGAACTTCCGTAACTCAGAGCAACAACTGTCGCACATTATCATTAACCCAAACAGTGAAAAACCTCTGCCTCTGTCTGCAGTCGCAGATATCAAACGTGAAGTGGGCCCCAGCGAAATTACCCGTATTGGTCAGCAACGTGTGGCTTTGGTCAGTGCCAACCTGTCTTATGGTGACTTAGAACAGGCCACTGCTGCTGCCAAAGCTGTATTGGCGCAATTGACGCTGCCTTATGGCGTTGGCGCCACTATAGTAGGTCAAAGTGAAGAGATGGAACGTTCCTTTAACTCCCTGATCATGGCGTTGTTGTTAGCTGTATTTCTGGTCTATCTGGTGATGGCGTCGCAGTTTGAAAACCTGCTGCAGCCTTTGCTGATTTTATTTACCGTACCTTTGGCTGGTGCTGGTGCTGTACTTGGTTTATGGCTGACCGGGACCCGTGTTTCTGTCATCGTCTTTATCGGCCTGATTATGCTGGCTGGTATAGTGGTAAATAACGCCATAGTGCTGATCGACCGTATTAACCAGCTGCGTGATGAAGGTATGGCGGTGTCGGATGCGATAGTGGAAGCAGGGGCCACCCGTTTACGTCCTGTCTTGATGACGACTTTGACCACAGTGCTCGGTTTATTACCTATGGTACTGGGCAGCAGTGATGGCGCTGAAATCCGCTCTCCTATGGCTATTACGGTGATTTGGGGCTTAAGCCTGTCAACGCTGCTGACTTTGGTATTTATTCCAGTGCTGTATCGTCTGACTGCACGTGACGTGCAACCGGCTAAGGAGTAAGACTATGGATCATCAACCTTTAGCCATCACCCGTTTTGCCTTAACCCGGCCTGTGACTTTATGTATGTTGTTTTTGTCCTTGCTGGTGTTTGGTTTAATCGCGAGCAGAATGTTGCCTTTGGAGAAATTCCCTGGCATCGACATTCCTGAAATTTATGTGCATGTGCCTTATCCCAATGCCACGCCGAGCGAAACCGAACGATTGATCACCAGGCCGGTAGAAGAAGCACTGGCGACAGTGACAGGCATTAAAAAGATGCGCAGTTTCTCCAAAGAAGATGGCGCGGACATTTCGCTGGAATTTAACTGGGAAGAAGACATCAATACCAAAAGTATTGAAGTGCGTGAGCGTTTAGACAATATGCGTCACCTGTTGCCACGGGATGTGGAGCGGGTGATGGTGTATCAGTTTAATACCAGCGATATGCCTATTTTCCAGCTGCGTATTTCCAGTGAACGTGATTTGGCCATGGCCTATGACTTACTGGAAAGGGTAATTAAGCGCCCATTGGAGCGGGTGCCGGGCGTATCCAAAGTGGAACTCTATGGCGTGGATAAACGCCAGGTGACTATTCGTCTTGACCCACAACGTATGCGCAATTTGCAGGTCGACCCGGTGCAACTGGTGCAGTTGCTACAGGAAAGCAATTTTGCGATGACCGCAGGTGAGCTGCGTAATCCTAACGAAAGTATTCTGGTAAAACCTGTAGGGGAGTTCGCCAGTCTGGATGAAATCCGCGCTTTGCCCATTCGCGCCGGTTTAACTTTAGCTGCAGTGGCTGATGTGATGCTGGAATTGCCAAAACGTATCGAAGGCCGGCATTTACACCAGACCTATGCAGTCGGTATGAACGTGTTTAAAGAGTCGAATGCGAATCTGGTGGATGTATCCCGTGCGGCTATAGCTGTAGTGGATGCAGCGGGTAAAGATCCTGCTTTTAACGGTATTAACCTGTTCCTGATGGACGATACCGCCAAAGGTGTGACGGATTCCTTGTCGAACCTGCTGGGCTCCGGTGCTATGGGTGCTTTATTGTCCTTTGGTGTGTTGTATTTGTTCTTACGCCACATTCCAACCACTTTAGTGGTGGTGCTGTCTGTGCCTGTGTCTATTGCTATCACTTTAGGGGCCATGTATTTCCTCGGTTACAGCTTAAATATATTGAGTATGATGGGGCTGATGCTGGCTGTAGGTATGCTGGTGGATAACTCTGTGGTGGTGACTGAAAGTATCTTCCGTGAGCGGGCTGCTGATCCCGATACCAAAAGGGCGACTGAGCTTGGCGTTCATCGGGTTAGTCTGGCTGTGCTGGCCGGTACTGCCACCACGGCCATCGTATTTTTACCCAATATTATTGGCCAGAAAGTGGATGTGACTGTGTTTTTAGAACACGTTGCTATAGCTATCACTATAGCCCTGGGGGTGTCTTTGCTGATGGCTTTGACTTTAATCCCTTTTCTGACCACAAAAATTAAGCAAATCCACAGCTCAGACAATGCGGCGCCAAGCAAAGTAGATAAATTTTATGGCCGCTGTTTACGTTGGGTGATGGCATCACCAAAAGCAGCAACCGGCATCGCCTTTTTATTGTTGTTCAGCATAGCTATTCCAATCAGTCAGGTGTCGGGCGGTGACGATGATGATGGCGACAGCAACAGGGCTTTTCTGAACTACAACGTGCAGGGCAATTACAACCTGGCCGAGGTAGAGCAGGAAGTAAAGCGGATGGAAGCTTATCTGTATCAGCATCAGGACGAGTATGAAATTGAGTCTGTGTACAGCTATTACACACCCAATCATGCCATTTCGATCATTATGTTTAACGATCCGCTGGTAAAACCTGTGTCTGAAATTAAAGAAGCCATTCGTAAAGGCTGGCCACAGCTGGTGCGTTCACAGCCCAGTTTTGGCTGGAGTGATAACGGCGGTGGTATGCAGGTGCATTTATCAGGCCCTTCGACTGAAATGCTGACCAAATTAGCAGCCGATATAGTGCCTGTGATTTCGCAAATCAAAGGGCTGGAAGATGTGCGCTCTGAAATTGCCGATGGTCAGTTTGAAATGCAAATTCAGCTGAACAACGAAGAGTTGCAACGTCAGGGTCTGGATGCCAGCGAAGTGGCGCAAGCTGTCACTTTGGCGCTGCGTGGTACGAACTTGCGCACTTTCCGCTCCGACGAGCAGGGTGAGGTGCAGCTGAGGGTGTTGTATGACGAAAAAGTCAGTCATTCACCTGCAGAACTGGCTGCTATTCCTGTATTAGTGAAAGACAATGTGGTCATTACTTTGGCTCAGGTCGCTGAACTGAAAGTTGAACCACTGCTGTCAGAAATCCGCCGCTTTAACCGTCAGACGACCCTTGCCATTGGCATGAATATGAATAAAGACCTGACGATGGATAAAGCCCGTGAAGAGCTGACGAAAAGCTTAAATCAGCTGCAGTTACCAGCAGGTTACGCCTGGTCCTTTGAAGGCAGCTTCCAGTATCAGGATGAAGCTCAGGGCATTATGCAAATCAATATGTTGCTGGCTGTGGCTATGATTTATCTGGTGATGGCGGCGCTGTTTGAGTCCCTGATTATGCCAACAGCTGTGATTGGCTCCTTGCTGTTCTCTTTTGTTGGCGTGTTCTGGGCCTTTTTATTCACCGGCACCTCAATGGGTATTATGGGCATGATCGGCATGCTGGTGCTGATGGGCATAGTAGTGAATAACGGTATAGTGCTGGTGGACCGCATCAATCAACTGCGTAATGAGCAGCCTGATGCAGAGCTGGTGCCACTCATTATCGAAGCCTGCGAAGCCCGGTTACGGCCTATTCTGATGACGGTATCCACTACAGTATTAGGCTTATTACCTCTGGCTTTTGGTGATGCAACCATAGGCGGCGACGGCCCAAGTTATGCGCCTATGGCCATTGCTATCATAGGTGGTTTGGTGTTCTCAACTTTAACCAGTTTATTACTGGTGCCGTTAACCTACTGGGGCTTAATCCGTTTTAACATCCGATGGTCCGGCTTTTTGGGTAAAGCCAGAGTGCTGGCGAATAAGGTGATTACTGCCTCTTAAGCTTGAGATGCGCCGCTGCTATCTGGCTATTGGCTGGTAGCAGCGGCAAAACCATACTGACCTGGTTTTGGTCATAGCATTTTGCCCTCCTTTTATCCCAGCCGGATAAACCGGATAAAATTTCTGTTGTTTACTAAAGCCTTACGATGATCGACCTTTGTATTTTGCCAGTTTTAGAGCGGCCTTATGCCGCTCCTTTTTATATAAAGTGCCTGCTGCATCAGTCCATTTTTTTGAAGTTGATCTGGTTAAAAGACAGGCCTGTCACCTGGTTGCCATTCAGAGTGAAGTGGGCGATATCTCCTGAGTTGGGTACCCAGCCTAGTCTTAACGAATCGGCCTGGTCATAACCTGTTGCCACAGTCCGTAACTCTCCCCATTGCAGTTGCGGCTGCTGTTTGTCCGTCAGGGTCAGTTGAATATCACCCAGTTGTGGGTGGCGATAAGTGCCGACATAAGCTGCTACAGGCAAAGACAGCTGAAAGCTTCGGCCCTGAATTTTTTGCTGTTCTTTTAACACAGCCTTTGGCAGCCCGGCCGCTTTTACCAACAAATCATCAAAGCGGGCTGTGACTTTGGTTTTTATGTCGGCTTCGTTCAGTAACAAACCATAACTGTAATCTGCAATCAGATTGGTGACATGGCCACTTAAAAAGTCTTCATTGTTCAGCACCACTAAGCCGATATTTTTCTCCGGAATAAAAGACAGATGAGCGTGAAAGCCGGCAAAACTACCAAAATGATGCAGCATGCGCTCACCCTTGTAGTTGCCGCTGTACCAGCCCCAGGCGTAGCCGGAGCGTTTAAAATCATTGTAACTGCTGTCTGTTACTACTTCGGTTTGTTGTGCTTTTTTAATCACAGGTTGCGGGAACACTGCGCTGTCATTTTGCATTTGCGCTATTAAAAACTTAGCCAGATCCGGCGCTGTGGCCAGCATGCCACCCGCCGCATGCATGGTCTGATCGGTTTTTTGCAGGTACAGCTCTTGTGCTGGATAGGGGCTCATCGCTGAATAAGGTTTCGCCAAGGTCCAGTTTTTGCGCTGGGCTTCACTGACCAAAGCTGTGCTGTGCTGCATTTGAAGTGGTGTAAAGATCAGTTGTTGCAGCTGTTGTTGCCAGCTTAAACCAAACTGCTGATCCAGCCAGGTGCTGACTATGTTGTAGCCGACATTACTGTAATTAAACTGGCCTGTTTTGCTTTCTGCATCCGGATATGATCCCGCCACCAAAGCTTGTAAAGAGGCTGGAGTGTGAATGCCGCTATAGGCTGTGGCCCAAACTAAAGGCTGATTATCAACACCGGACTGATGCGTCAGTAGTTGTTTTATCGAAATACGGCTGGCATCAAAACCACTGAATTTGGTATCGGCAAACATCTGCTGTAGCGAAGTTTTTGTGCTCAGTTTGTTTTGCTGCTCTAACAGCAGAGTCGCCAGGGCGGTAAAAGGTTTAGTGGCCGAGGCAATATAAAACACAGTGTCTGGCTGGACTTTTTGCTGTGCGGCTATGTCTGCATAACCAAAGTAGCCCTGATACAGCACTTTGCCGTTTTGAATTACGGCAATTGCAGTTCCTGACTGAACAGCGGTCTGAGTTTTTGTTTTTTCAATCAGCTGTTCCAATTGTGCAAAGTCTTTGTTGCTCAGCGCAGCAGCTGAATTCATAACAAAGGCTGAACTTGCCAGCAGGCAGAGAATGATGTTGTTCATGATGACTCCTGATCGTCTGTAAGTGGCTTGGCGCTGTAACGCTGCTGATACTGGTGCTGATAGTGCTGAAAAACCTGATTTTGCGTGGTAAAAGGGTGCAGATGTGCCGTGTTTTGCAAAATTTGTTGCGCCAGTTGCAGATCGGATTGGCTCAGTGCTTGTTTTAATTCGGTCAGGATCAGTTCATAAGCCAGGCCCGAAAATATATTCATATTCATCAGGGCACTGCTGCTTTTAAAAGCCTGGATCAGATCTTTTTTGTTGGAATGCAATAAAGCGGTCACAAAATGCCGGCCGTCGGCACTTAATTTAAAGCGGATAGTGCCGGTTTTTGCATACACTTCTGCACCATTTTGCCTTAAGGTCAGCATGACTCCGGCTAAACTCACCTGTTCATACACTTTCAGCCGCACTTCAACACCCCGTGCGGCTGCCTGTTGCAGTGCTCCGGCAAAATACATCAGCGCATCAGGTTCTATATCGGCCAGGATCAGATGCTGTGCTGAGTTGATAAAACCTAAGGTTTCAGATAGTACCTGATCCAGGTTACTTAACTGATACACCTGTTCGTTTTCATCAGGCTCAGGTAAAGCATCCAGTTGTTCAGCCAAAGCTTCTATGGTCTGACTGAACTTACGTTGTTCACTGTCCAGCAACTGGCGCCAGGGCACGGCGCAATAAATTTTTTTATCCTGATGGCTTTGGATCACAGCGCCTTTTTGTGTCAGAGATTCCAGCGCTTTATACACATTCGCAACCGCCTTGTTTATCTGTTTGGCAACTGCATAACCTGTTTTTTCGCCCTGAGTTAAAAGCGCAATATAAAGATCAGTTTCAAGCTCGGTAAAACCTAGTTGATTCAGTGGGATTTTAGGCATCATCAGCTCTTATTTGTTTGATAGTATTTGAAGCTACTACTAATGTGCTGACTAAGCAAATTCCTTTATGTAACTTTTGATTTCAGTAGATACAAAGCCGGTACAGAACAGGTATTTTTTTACCTGTTACCTTTATTTGCCATTACTCCTCATTGTAAATCAATAAGCTGCATCTATTCTTAGGGCTGGTTTATTCATCTTTGGTTTTTACCATGTCATGTATGATGAGTTGTCTGCTCTTGTGTGCTCTGATGTTGTTTCCTGCACAGCTCAGAGCTGAGGAGATCATCAGAGTTCGTCATTACCACTTGCATCCCCGTCACGATTTTGGTCTGAAACTGATGGAGTTAGTGCTGACAAAACATGGTACGCCTTACCAGATACTGGCCGTGAAATCGAATGAAGTTTTAACCGAGGGCAGGGTGGAAAAAATGGTGCTGGATGGTGAACTGGATATGCTGTTTATTTCTACTTCCGCAGAACGTGAACGCAGTATGATCCCTGTTAAAGTCCCTATCTACCGTGGATTACTTGGATTAAGGCTGCTATTGATCAAGCCGGAGCAGAATGAAAAATTCAAAAAAATCAAAAGTCTGAAAGATCTCAAACCTTTTGTCGCAGGGCACAATGTGCATTGGAGTGACTTTGGCGTATTTAAGGAGAATGGCTTAAAGGTGGTGAGCTCAACCAACTATGCTGCTTTATTTGAAATGCTAAAACATGACAGATTTGATTACTTCTCCAGAGGTGTTAATGAAGTATGGGGCGAGTTGGCACAACACTCAGACGAACTTATGATTGCCGACAATATCATGTTGTTTTATCAGCATCCGGTGTATTTTTTTGTGGGTAAACACAAACCTGAACTGGCAGTGGCTTTAGAAAAAGGCTTAGCTATAGCGCTTCAGGACGGTTCTTACAAAGCCTTGTTTCAGAGCTATTACGCAAAAACTCTGCAGCGGGCGGATTTAAAAAACAGAACCATGATTTATCTGAATAATCCGGCCGTGCCCGCAGGCACAGCCCCTATTGATACCAGTTGGTGGTTCACTCCCTGAGGGGGTTATCACGCAGCCACAGTGACGACCACTTTGCCGCTGTTGCACGCCTTTGCCACTTTTTCATAAGCCTGCTCTATGCTGCCAAAGTCAAACTCCTGTGGGTCAAGTCGTATCGTCAACAGCCCTTGTTCAGTCAGTTGACTGGCCTGACGCAGGATCTCGCCGTGCTGTGCTCTGTGTTGACCTGTTAATAACGGCAGTAAGGTGAAAACACCAGAGTAGCTGGCGGCTCTGAATGATAAAGGCGCTATGCTGTGAGTGCCCCAGCCGAGACTGCTGACCACATGGCCTGTATAGGTTTTTACGGACTGAAAAGCCTGATCCAGACTGGCGGCTCCCATAGTGTTGTACACAATATCAAAACCTTTATTGTCGGTATGTTCGGCCAGATACTGCTCTACAGCTGTGTGCTGATAATCAATAAACACAGCGCCTAAAGAACGGATATAGTCCGCATCTTTGGCTGAAGCTGTGGCATAAACTTCTGCACCAAAAGCTTTGGCGAGCTGAACTGCGACATGGCCAACACCGCCGGCGCCACCTTGCACCAGCACTTTATGTCCGGCAGCAACCCTGGCTCTGTGTATCAAACCTTCCCAGGCCGTAATCACCACTAAAGGCATAGCGGCGGCCTGACGGGAGCTGATGTTCGCTGGTGCTTTGGCCAATAAGTCTGCATCCACTAACTGATACTGAGCCAAAGAACCCTGTTGGCCTGCCACACCGCCCGTCATACCATAGACTTTGTCGCCTTTTACAAATTGATTGATATCAGGCCCTGTTGCAACCACTTCACCCGCCATGTCGATGCCCAATACGGCGGGAAAAGGCTGTTTGGCATGGGCTGCTTGTCCAGCTCTGATCTTTAAGTCCAGTGGGTTGATGCCAGTTGCGGCCACTTTCACCAGCACCTGACCTATGCCGGCTTGAGGGATAGCTTGTTGGGTTAATTTGAAACTGCCATTGGCTTCGGTGATTTGTAACACATGCATACTGTGTTGAGTGCTCATCTGGATGTCCTCTGCTGTGATTTGTTGGGCGCCCTGTTATTAGGCTGAATGCAGTATTGCCCATGCCAAAAAGAACTGAAATCAACTAATATGCATTGATGTCATGCGAAAATGTATGAGGCAGTTGAAGAGGACAGCGATGGAACATCTGGACTGGAGCGATATCCGTTTATTTCTGGCAGTGGCGGAGCAGGGCACCTTAACAGCAGCTGCACGAGCTGTAGGTTTTACTCAGCCAACTTTAGGCCGGCGTATTCAAAGTCTGGAGCAGAGTTTGGGTTTGAAGCTGTTTCAGCGCACCGCAGAAGGTTTTCTGCTGACCGAGGCTGGGCTTGCTTTGTTACCAGCGGCCAAACGTATGGCCGAAGAAGCTGATGCAGCAATGCGCCAGTTGGCCGGGCAGGAAGAAAAACTGACAGGGACCTTACGTATTTCGTCTTTTGACTGGTTTAGTCATTATGTATTGGCCGATTGTTGCGCTGGTTTTTTGCAGCTGCACCCGGAAGTCAGCATAGAGCTGCTTAATGACAGCAGACTGTTTAATCTGGCTCGGCGTGAGGCGGATCTGGTGTTCCGGCTGCAGGCTTTTGATCAGCCGGATATAGCACAGCGTAAGCTGCTGCAGCTGGATTATGGCTTGTATGCTGCCGCTGGTTTTGACTTGCGTTTACTCACTACTCCAGAGCAGCTCAGGCTGATTAGTATGGACAGTTATTTTAGCGATGTGCCGGATGTGGCCTGGCTTAAAACTCAGTTTCCCGGCGCAAAGCTGGCCTTTAGCAGCAATAGCAGAGAAGCTCAGGCCAGACTATGTGTAGCCGGATTTGGGCTTGCTGTGTTGCCTGTGCGGATGGCTGAGCAAATTCAGGGATTGCAGCAATTAGCTATTGCTTCAGCACCGCCGTCACGGCCGATCTGGCTGGGTTATCATCAGGACTTGCGTCATCAGCGCAGGCTCAGAGCTTTTATAGACTTTATGACGCAATGGCTTAATGCTGCTGAATAGCTCTGGGGCGCAAAACAAAAAGTCCGTCCGATCATCAGATCAGACGGACTTTTGCCTTGCCTGGCTGAATAGCCTGTTACAGCGCTTTTAAAATCGCATCCACAGTGGCTTTGGCATCACCAAAACACATCTGGGTATTGTCTTTATAAAACAGTGGGTTATTTACACCTGAATAACCTGTGTTCATCGAACGTTTAAACACCACCACATGTTGTGCTTTCCAGACTTCAAGTACCGGCATACCGGCTATAGGGCTGGTTGGATCTTCAGCAGCAGCCGGGTTCACTGTGTCGTTGGCTCCTATTACCAGCACTGTATCGGTGTCGGAAAAATCCTCATTAATTTCATCCATTTCCAGTACTATGTCGTACGGCACTTTGGCTTCCGCCAGCAGCACATTCATATGACCCGGCATACGACCGGCCACAGGATGGATGCCAAAACGCACTTTGATGCCACGCTCTTTCAGCTTCTGGCATATCTCAGCCACCGGATACTGCGCCTGAGCCACCGCCATACCATAACCCGGAGTGATCACTACAGAGCCTGAGTTTCGCAGCAAATCCGCCACATCTTCGGCACTGATTTCGTGGTATTCGCCTTGCTCTTCTTCAGAGTTTTGTTTGGCATCGGTCTGACCAAAACCTCCGGCTATCACAGAGATAAAAGAGCGGTTCATTGCTTTACACATAATGTACGACAAGATAGCACCGGACGAACCGACCAAAGCACCAGTGACAATCAGTAAATCGTTCGACAGCATAAAACCTGCAGCAGCAGCGGCCCAGCCTGAGTAAGAGTTCAGCATAGACACCACCACCGGCATATCAGCACCGCCTATGGAGGCGACCAAATGCAGGCCAAAGACCAAGGCTATCAGTGTCATGATCAGCAGTGCTGTTTCACCACCTCCGAAGCTGACAAAATACACCAGCAATAGGGCTGATGCGATTAAAGCCAGTAAATTCAGTTTATGTTTATGCGGAATACTCAACGGCTTAGAGCTTGCTATACCGCGTAATTTGGCAAAAGCCACAATAGAACCAGAGAAGGTGACGGCGCCGATAAATACCCCCAAAAACACTTCAGTTAAATGCACAGTAAGTGCTGCGCCTGTGGTTGTGTGAGTTTCAAAAAAGCTGTTGTACCCCACCAGCACTGCAGCCAAACCAACAAAACTGTGCAAAATGGCCACTAATTCAGGCATTTGGGTCATTTCAACTTTGAGCGCTAATCGCAGGCCAATAGCAGCCCCTATAGCCAGAGCTATCACTAACGGCAGCATGGCATCCATGCTGACACCGGCAATAGTAGCGAGCAGGGCTATGGTCATGCCCAAAATACCCAGCCAGTTGCCACGGCGGGCGCTTTCCTGTTGCGATAAACCCGCTAAGCTTGCAATAAAAAAAGCGGCGGCCAGCAAATAAGCTGAAGTGATTAATCCTTGTGTCATGGCTGTTACTCCCCGCCTTTACGAAACATTTTCAGCATACGCTGCGTGACGGTAAAGCCACCTACTATATTGATACTGGCAATCAGCACGGCGACAAAAGCCAGCGCCTGCACCAGCAGGGAATCGCTGCTGATTTGCAATAAAGCCCCCAAAACGATAATGCCGGATATCGCATTGGTGACCGACATTAGCGGGGTATGCAAAGCATGAGTCACGTTCCAGACCAGGTAATAACCCACCACGCAGGAGAGTAAAAACACCGTAAAGTGAGCTAAAAAATCACTTGGTGCCGAGTAGCCTATCCAGAGCAATAACACTGCCGCTATACCAATAAACCAGTTGCTATGGATGGATTTTTTCTGTGTTTTTTCAGCAGGTGCTGCAGGTGCAACCACAGGTTTCGTTGTGGCCGTGACGCTGATGGCCGGAGGCGGGAAGGTGACTTCGCCCTGATGCACCACAGACATGTTACGGATAATCACATCCTGCATATCCAGCACCATCTGACCATCTTTGGTTTTGCAGAGCAGCTTGGCTAAATTCACCAGATTGGTGCCATAAAGCTGAGACGACTGAGCTGCTAAACGGCCGGGTAAGTCGGTGTAGCCTATCACTTTGACGCCTGATGCGGTTTCTGTGATTTGGCCTGCTTCTGTGTATTCACAGTTGCCGCCTGTGGCTGCTGCCAAATCAACAATAACTGAGCCTGGTTTCATCGAATCCACCATGGCTTTGGTGATGAGCTTAGGTGCCGGACGACCCGGAATAAGCGCTGTGGTGATGATAATGTCGACTTCTTTGGCCTGGGCTGCAAACAATGCCATTTCAGCGGCAATAAATTCATCGGACATCACTTTGGCGTAACCGCTGGAGGAGGAGCCATCTTCAGCAAATTCGAGTTTTAAAAACTCACCCCCCAAAGACTCAATTTGCTCCGCTACTTCAAGCCGGGTATCAAAAGCCCGTACTATAGAGCCTAAAGAGCGGGCCGCACCAATAGCAGCAAGACCAGCCACACCAGCGCCTATCACCAGCACTTTAGCGGGTTGTACTTTACCTGCAGCGGTAATCTGGCCACTTAAAAAACGGCCGAAACTGTGGGCTGCTTCAATGACTGCACGGTACCCTGCAATGTTTGACATGGAAGACAAGGCATCCAGTGACTGAGCGCGGGAAATACGGGGCACCATATCCATCGCCAGGACATTCACACCTTGTGCGGCAAGGCGGGCTACTAAATCCGGATTTTGTGCCGGCCAGATAAAACTGACTAAGGTGCTGCCTTTTTGCAGCTGACTGATTTCCTGCTCTGTTGGTGCATTGACCTTATAAATCAGCTCACTGGCCCAGAGTTGTTCCGGCTCAGCTATACTGGCACCGGCCTGAATATAAGCTTCATCACTAAAACCTGCGCTGCTGCCTGCGCCGCTTTCCACCAGCACAGTAAAACCTAACTTGCGCAGTTGCTCCGTGGTGGCTGGTGTCGCCGCCACCCGGGTTTCGTCTTGCTGTTTTTCTTTGGGTATTGCAATAAACATCCTGACCTCTTGTCCTGTTTTTATTTGATCCTGCAAAGCAGAGTGATCGATAGCCCACATCTTTAAGGATGCAGGTCATATACCCGTCGTACTTGAAGCTGCGGCTTTGTTAGCTGCGCCATCTCGCCCCAGTCTCATAGTTTACTATGCTCCTGGGGTCTCACTGGCTTGTCGCCTCGCCGCAACGTCAAGTAACTTGGGTATAACTGTTGCACTGGTCACTGCAGTATGGCTTGCTTCGTATTTCCTGAAGGGACTACCACCCCGTCTGCATAAGGCTCTTATGTGAGCGGGGGCTCGGTCAGGTGTCTTTGCTCTGCAGCGCCAGATTGTTTTTATAAAGCCTTTATCACTGATTGTTATAGCAATAGTCGGCGTGACGACTATAAAGAAAGGTCAGAGCAGTTGCCTAATGCCTTTTAGTTATAGCTTAGAGGATAGTTGGTTATTTCAATTTTGCCGCAGATTGAATAGAGGCAGGGGGCAACCTAATTCGTGATAACAAAAGCCCCGGGTTCTCCGCCAGGGCTTTGGTATGTTTAAAAGGCCTGTTTACTGAGCGGTGGCTTCTGCAGCTTCAACAATCAGTTTGGCGACCTGCTCTGGTTTGGATGTCATCACGACATGGGAGGCATCTTTGATTTCAACAATCTTTTTGGCACCAGCACGCTCGGCCATAAATTTCATTGCCGCAGCCGGGATGTTTTTATCCGCTGTACCGTAAATGGCCCATGACGGAATTTTTTTCCAGGCTGGTGCTGCTGAAGCTTCATGCAAAGCAGCTTCAGTCACAGGGCGCTGCGTGGCAGCCATTAAAGCGGCTTCTGCTGCAGGGACATCTGCTGCAAACTGAGTATGGAATTTGTCCTGTTGAATATACAAATCTTTGTTACCGTCTTTTAATACCACAGGAGCAGCCAGGGTTGGGCCTAAAGTGCCGCCAGGATAACGTCCTGATAATTCAGCAATATTTTCACCCTGTTCAGGAGCAAAAGCTGCAACGTAAACTAAAGCTTTTACTTTGGCCTGATCAGCTGTGACGTTGCTAATGACTGAACCGCCGTACGAGTGACCGACTAAAACCACTGGTCCTTTGGTGTTGGCTACTACATCAGACAGATAAGCTGCATCACTTTTTACGCTGCGCAGCGGGTTCGCCAGAGCTATAACCGGGTAACCCTGGTCATGCAGTTCTGCCACCACACCATTCCAGCTGGAGGATTCAGCAAAAGCGCCGTGTACCAATACCACTGTTGGTTTTTCGGCAGCAAAAGTGGCAGCGCCAAAGGTCAGACCGAAGGTTGCGATAGCTGTAGTGAATAAACGTGATTTAAAGTTTGTCATGTTAGTTTCCTTTTAAATTTGCAAGCTTAGTTAATTGGCTGCGCTGTTTTGGCGGCGCCCGCCTCTATGGTTTCCGGCTCGCTTCGCGCCGGGTCTGTTGTTTTCCCTTTGTGAGCGGCTGTGGTTATAGTAAGGGGTGGTGCTTTCTTTTTGGGTTCAAATAGTCTAATTTATGCAACAGATCGTCTAAATCATTTGGTTTTATAAAAAGGGAGATAGGGGTGGACCGTTTATCAACTTTACTGGCTCAATTTGGTATGCATGCCACCACTATCTATGGTGGGACTCTTGGAGACGAAATGGGTTTTGATACCATGGACAGAACAGCCAAGCTGCATCTATTGCGTTCTGGTGACGTGGTATTTCAAATGGAGCAGCAAAAGCTTTTACTGATCACAGAACCCAGTTTGTTATTTATCCCAAGGCCTTGTTGCCATAGCCTGAGCCCGGCAGCAGGGCAGCAGGGCGCTCAGCATCCGCAATTAGTGTCGGCTGCGCTAAAGTTTGATGGCGGTTTGGATAATCCGTTAACCACAGCTTTACCTGCTTATGTACTGATGCCTCTGGCTGATGTTTCTATGCTCAGCGGCAATCTGGATTGGTTATTTGACGAAGCCTTTGCACAGCATTGTGGTAAAAACGCCGTGCTGAACCGTTTGTTTGAGCTGGTGGTGATCCAATTGTTGCGTTATATGATGGCCAATCGCAGTGTATCCACTGGCATGATGGCCGGCCTTGCCGATTTACGACTGGCAAAAGCTGTGACTTTAATGCACGACCAGCCCGCCAGAGCCTGGTCTGTCGCAGAGCTGGCCAGCGCCGCCAGTATGTCCAGAGCCAGTTTTGCCGCCAAGTTTCATAAAGTGGTAGGTATTACACCTGCTGAATATCTGGTCAGCTGGCGGGTCAGTTTAACGCAAAAATTATTACGGGAAGGCCGTCCTATAGCGCTGATAGCGGACGAAGTAGGTTATGAAAGCCCTTCGGCTTTAGCCCGTACCTTCAGACGAAAAACCGGCAGCAGCCCAAGAGAATGGCTGCAGTTACAGCAGTAAATTCACTGATAGTCATACTGCTGCCGGTGATCAACAGAGATTGAAAAGCCCGGGTATGGGCTTTTTGCAACAAATACAGGCAGAGAACAGGCTCAGACGGATTCAGAAGGGGCAGCTATCGACTGACGTTCCTCTTTGTACTTTTCTTTGTATTTTTGTGCAAAAGTTAGAATGACCATACTGATGCTGCCAAAAATCAAAAAGCCTGCAGTGACAGGGATTAAAGTGCCGTTGTACATCAGGCCAATCACAGTGCCTATACTCATCGACATAATAGATGACACTGAGCCAATAATAGCTGCAGCTATACCCGCCACATGACCCATAGGTTCCATCGCCATAGCGTTGATATTGCCAAACACCAGACCAAAACAAAAAAACAGCACAGAGGCATAGAGCACAAAAGCCCAGAGCTGAATTTCAATCACCAGATGCAGCGCCAAAAATAGCGCAGAGCTTAAAATAATGCCCCAGACAGCGCGGTTGGATAAATGCTGCATGCCCCATTTTTGCACCAGGCGGGAATTCACCAGAGAGGCGGCACCAAACACAATAGCCAGTAAGCCAAAGTACAAGGTAAAGAGCTCGCCGGTTTTAAATAAGTCCTGAAAAATCTGCTGTGACGAATTCAGATAACCAATAAAGCTGCCAAAAAATAAACCCATACAAATCATGTAGCAGAGGGTCGGAACATTGCTGATCACTTCTTTAAAGCCTTCAGCAAAACCCTGAGTAGTCATGGCAATACGATGTTCTTTGGGTAAGGTTTCTTCTAAGCGGCAGAAGATCCACACTACGATCAGCAGCGCATAAAATACATAAAGAATAAAAATATCACGCCATGAACCTATCCATAACACCGCCTGACCCAGGCTGGGCGCCAAAGCCGGCACCATGACAAAAATCATCATCACCAGCGACATAATACGAGCCATATCATTGCCGGCGTATTTGTCCCGCACTATAGAAATGGCCGACACATAAGGACCTGACACGCCTAAACCTTGCACAAAACGACCCAATAATAAGGTGTTGATATCTGTGGCGAAATAACAAATCACAGTACCTACTAAAAACAGCGCTACACCGCCGTTTAATACTTTTTTCCGGCCTGTGGCGTCGGATAATGGCCCACAAATCAGCTGGCCTATCGCCATGCCAAAAAACAGGGCGCTGACCACCAGTTGCGCCTGATTCGGGTGACTCATGGCTATATCAGCCCGAATAGCATCCAACGCTGGCAACAAGGCATCAATAGAGATGGCAACAATGGACATTAAAAGCGCCACCAGCAGGGTAAACTCGCCGGTAGAAATACGCGATGTGGGCGCGTGGGTGGAGTAATCAGACATCAACAGCATTCCTTGTTTAAAACGGCCCGAAAAAGGCGCGGCTAGTGTAACGCTTTTCATGGACCAAAGGTGTTGGCAAATGTAAATGAATTCGAGGTTAGTCGGTTGAGACTGGAGCGATTCGACAGGGACAGGCGATATAGTTACAGAAATCGAGTGGCGGAAGCAGCAGGCGCCGGATAGCTCCGGCGCGAACTCAGACAAGCCTTAGCTGACGAGGCAAAGGTTAGTTGTTGCTGATAAGCTGCAACACAGGTTGCGCCCTGCGGCCAAAGTAAATTTGAAAGGTTTCCTGCTGGCCCGCTGCCAAAGTCAGTTCAAACGACAGCGGGTAAATGCGGCTGCAATCGGCCATAATGGCCACTATATGTTCCTGATTAAACATACGCTGGCCACCAGCACTGTTAGTCACAGTAATAGTGGCGACCCGCTCACCATTATCTGCAGCCAGCAGGGCGTAGTGATCCAGTATCAGGTCGCTGCGTCTGGGCACCACATCTTTATCACGCTGGCAATTAAGCTCTATATTCTGAAAAGGCGAAGGTTCAAACCTCAGGATCTGATCTCTGTCTGGTTCATAGGCCTGCACGCTGGCAGACAAAAGGGCTATCAGCAACCACTGCTTCATCATGACCTCAAAAGTTGCAAAAAAGTTAAGTTAACTTATTTTTACCGGCTTGCCCAGCCACTCTCCCCAAATAACCCGGAGTTGCAGAGAGGCGACAAGCCAGTGAGCCCTCCGGAACATAGTCAACCTCTGTGATCGGAGCGGGATGGTGCAATCAACAAAGCTGCAGCTTCAGGCGCGATGAGGATCAATAGTCAAAATTGTCGTCAGTGCGCTACTTTAGAGCTCCGCATCAGGCTGAAAATCTTCAGCCAGACTGCTGAGCTGTTTCAGTTCAGCCGCCTTTTGTTCTTTCTTTTGTTGCAAACGGTAGATGGCGAACAGGCAAAGGGGGGCGACGATCAGGCTGTAAAAAACCAACAGGGCCGCGCTGATCTGGGCAATATTCCACCACTGCATCAACCATAACAGACCTGCAAATAGGACCAGCGCAACACAGGATATCTGGGTATAAAGATAGTAGTGCAGTGTTAACTTACAGGCCCGGACACGAAATTGCACCAGGCCGCTGCTGCTCCAGTTGCCATACTCCAGAATAGGTTTGTGCACAGTCCAGCTTATATAAACCGAACTCAGCGCGCCAAGAGTCAGAAATAAGGCGGACAAGTAACCCAGCCAGTCAGGTATCATAAAGACCAACCAGAAGGCGGCGATGAGCATCACAACAGCACCCAGCCATTCAGCATACATCAACCACTTTTGCTCAGCCTGACGTTGTTTGGCTTGTGTTAAATCAGCGACATTGGGTGGCGGTTCTGTTGCTGTGGGTTGCTGTTGCCAGCTTTTGGCCAGAGCGGCAAAGTCAAAATTATCTGCCATGGTGCATGATCTCCATCAGTTCTGTCTTAGCGCGATTTAACCGCACTCTTACTGCGCCCTGACTTAATTGCAGAATTTCTGCGATCTCAGGGGTATCCAAATCTTCCATCGCCAGCAAGATCACCTGACGGTTAGCAGGGGAGAGTTGCCTTACCGCCTGCAACAGCTGCTGGCTTTGCTGTTGTTCTCCAACCTGTTCCGATGGGCAATCTTGTACCAGCAGATGCTGGGTTTCTTCATCTAACTCCTGCCACTGCTGGCGTTTGGCTCTGGCTATATGATCCACTGTCACGTTGTGCACAATACGAAACAAATAAGCGCGTGGCATCTCTGCTGCCTGAATACGTTCAGCGGACTGGTGCAATGCCAGATAAATATCCTGTTTTAAATCCTGTCGTGCTGCCGGGTCTGCTTCTGAAGCCATCAGAGTGCGGCTGATCGCAGCCTGATTTTGTTGCCACAACTGCAGTAAAAATTGCTCCGGTGCTATCAGGGCACTGTTGGATAGAGTCAAAAAAACCTCCCTGTTCAATATCTTATGGTTTTCTTATCGTGCTTATAGACCTTATCACTCTGTCTGACCTAAGTCTGCTCCAACTGGCAAAGTGTTACAAAAATAAATAAAAAAAATTCTGTAACAACTGACGAAATACCCCCGACTTCTTCAGCAAACACAGCAATTTCATTTCGGTTTTAAGGAGTTTTAGGTTGAACACAATGTATTTAAAAAAATCTGTAGCGTTTTGTCTGATGGCGGTGTGGCCTGCATTGCAGGCGCTTGCCCAACCACAGGCTGAAACCGTGTTGTATCACAATGCCACTTTACTCAATCCCGCTACAGAGCAGCAGATCCAAAATGGCTGGCTGCTGGTCAAAGCAGGGCGCATAGTGCAGATGGGCCAACAACAAGCAGATACAACCTTACCTGTGGCCAATAAAGAGGTGGATATTCAGGATCAGTATCTGATGCCTGGTCTGATCGATGTGCATTTGCACCTGACCGCAGGTCCGCACAGGGTGGAAATGCAGGATGGTAAACCTGTGATCAGCATGAAAGGTCATAGCGAGCTGACCCGTTATCATGCAATCAGTACTTTAGCGACCGGAGTGACCACCGCCTTTAGCCCGGCAGGAGATCCGGAAGCTAACGCTGAATACGCCACACAGCAGCAAGCAGGAAACTGGCCAGGGCCAAAGTTAAGTTATGCTGGTTTTATCTTTGAGCCTACACCTATTTTAGGGGGCTCTGTGCATCCCAAAGATCAGGCGGCCTGGCAAGCTGAAATCAACAGACAAAAGGCCTTGGGTGTCGAGTACATCAAACTCTATCAGGGCTTATCTAAAGAAGAAGTGGCGATGGGGATAAATTTGGCCAAAGCGGCCGGGTTAAAAACCATTGCGCATCTGGACGCGGTGAGCTGGCAATATGCCGCCGATCTGGGCATAGATATGTTAACTCACGCTTTACCCACCAGTGCTGAGCTGCTGACGGGGGAGGATAAAGCCGCTTATCTGGCAGAGCGCAAAAATCTGCACAGTGCCCGATTTGTATACAGTTGGTTTAAGTATGTGGATTATGACAGCAAGCCCATGCAACAGCTTATCCAGACACTGGCCCGCCAACAAACCCGTATCGATTTGACTTTGGTCGTCAATGAGCTGGTTTATTTCGCCCGGGAGCTGGACACCTTATATCCGGAACAGGACATGTGGGTCTATCACCCACAAATGCGCAAAGGCTGGCGCGCAACATTAGCTGCGCCGGGTTACGACTGGTCAGCGGAAGAGTTGGCTACAGCACAGCAACAACTCCCCAAGGTACAACAACTGTTCAAACGCTTGTATGACGCTGGTGTGCCCCTTGCCATTGGCACGGACAGCGTGGCCAGCGGACCTTTTTATCTGCGTGAATTACAACTGAGTCAGGCCGCAGGCCTTAGCCATTGGCAGGTATTGCAACTGGCAACCAGCGGTGGGGCTCAGCATCTGGGACTGAATGATCATGGTCAACTGAAAACAGGTTTTGTTGCGGACTTTATTGTGCTCAATGCCAATCCACTCAAAGACCTGAATGCACTTAACACTGTGCATACCGTAGTGCAGCAGGGCAAAGCCTGGTCTGTGGATAAGCTGAAAGCTGAGTTGGCCTCTCTGTCTGATTTGAAACTTTAATTTTGAACGCTTTAAAACTGACCTATTTCACAATCAAAACGAGGATGAGTTGATGGAAACTTTAAACTACTGCGTGTCTGAGCTTAGCAATCAGGTCCACTTCACCGACGCCGAATTCCTGGTGCTTTTTATGGTGTTCTGGCTGGTCGCATCTGTACTGCAAAACAAATTTGAAATGAACACAAACGAGGAGTAAGACATGGATACTTTACAACAATTTTTCGCATCCTTTGTCCAGGCATGGCAACAAGCGGATCTGGTGTTTTTAGTCGGCTTTGGCCTGTTGTTTTTTGTCGTCTGGTTTTTGCCAAGCTTGCTGGCTTTGGCCTTTAATCGCCAGCATGCAGCTAAAATTGCTTTACTGAACGTACCGGCAGGTTTTTCCTGGATAGCCTGGGTGGCTTTAATGGTCTGGGCTGTTACAGGCAAACTGGGCGATAAACTGGCAGAAAAAGCCCGTTTAAAACCCGTTGCCTGATACAAAGCTACTATAACTGCACCTTCTCGCCTTCATTTAAAATCAGCAGCGGCACCTGACTGTTCAGGTGCTGCTGCATATGCAACAAGCGCAATAGTGGGGAGTGAGAGCTAATGTCTCCCATCTGCCAACTGGCATTGCCATAACCCCAGGGGATCATCACTTTACAACCGAGTTCAGTGGCGGCAACCAGGGCATCTTCAGGTGTGGTATGCACATAACGATACCAGGCCCCATGATTTTCATGATGGTAGGACGCTATTGGCAACAGGCAGATGTCAATATCGCCATATTTTTGCTGAATATCGTTAAAATGTTTTGAATAGCCGGTATCCCCTGCAAAAAACAAGGTTTTTCCGCCATGTTCTAACAACCAGCCACCCCACATGGCTTTATTGTCATCATCAAACAATTTGCGGTTATTAAAGTGATGTGCCGGCACTAAATGAATAGTCAGCTCACCTTGTTGGCTTTGGCTGTACCAGGCGTGCTCAACAATATTGTATCCGCCTTCTGGCATATAATCAGCCATCCCCAGGGGCAGGTAATACGTCGGTTTATTGCCTATTTGTTGGATGCTCTTATGACTGAAATGGTCGTAATGCAAATGGGAGTACAGGACTGCATCTGTTTCTGCCAAAGTGGCACTGCTGATAGTCGGGGTATAAGGTCTTTTGATAATGCCGGCAAACCATTGTACCCAACTAACAGGCCAGTCAAATTGACCAAACACAGGGTCAATCAGCACTTGCTGACCATCCGGGGTTTTGACCACAAAGCTGGCATGACCCAGCCATTGCAAAGTAAAGCCTGTGTTCAATACCGGAGCCTGTTGTGTCTTTGTATACTGGCAATCCTGGCCTGGTGAACGACACACAAGTTCTGGATCAGCCGGGTAGCACTGGCTGTCACAGGTCACAGGATAGTGGCGTTCAGCTTCGGTACTTGGGTATAAGTTACGAAATCTGCCTTGATAGTCGCCCTCTGTAACCCGCTCAATCACAGCATTTTCACCTATCTGTTGTTTTACTGTATTGGGGGCAGCGCAGGCCAACAGCAGCATAGTGCCAAGCAAGAGTGTAGAAATCGGGACTGGTCTCATTCATCATCCTTTATTGTTATAGGGTATTCCTGATATTGCCCAACAGAGCAATGGTTCACCGCCCTATAAAATGTCATACCCTGGTGTGATCCATCAAGGGTCACTGAGCCTCTTGTGATCGGAGAGCGCTAGCCAGTTACTGCCTGTTGTTTGGGTTTCAAAGCCAACCCTTGCTGCAACCAATCCAGCAGCAACCGCACTTTGACCGGTAAATGCCTGTTCAGTGGATACAAGGCCCAGATCCCTTCATCGGATGGTTGTTGCTCTGCTAGCAGGGCCACTAAACGGCCGTCCTCCAAATAGGGTTGCAGGTAATAATCCGGCAGTTGGGTGATACCTAAACCTTTAAGCACCGCATCTGTTAATGCCACGCCACTATTACAACGTAAATAAGGCTGGGGTTTAAATTGCAGTTTTTGGCCTTGTTGCTCAAAACGCCAGAAATCAACAGAGCCAACTAAACAGCGATGCTGATGCAGCTCGGCTACTGTTGCAGGTGTGCCAAATTTTTGCAGATAGCCGGGGCTGGCGCATAAATACAAAGTGCGTTTGCCTAAGGCTTTGGCCTGCAGGCTGGAGTCTGTCAGTTGGCCCAGCCTTATGGCGCAGTCAAAACCGCCTTGCACTAAATCCAGTTGATCGTTGGTCAACTGCATATCCAACTGCACTTTGGGGTAACGTAATAAAAATTCATGCAGCAAAGGCGCAATAAACTGCTCGCCATAATAGACAGGAGCAGTGATTTTGATCGCACCTGAAGGTTCGTGCTGCATACTGGTTAAAAGTTGATTGGCTTGTTGCAGGCCGTTGACCAAAGCGCGGCACTGTTGGTAATACAATGTGCCTTGTTCGGTTAAACGCACCTGACGGGTGGTGCGAAGCACCAGTTTGCAGTTCAGCCGCTGCTCTAATTGCAGCACAGTGCGGCTGACCTGAGCCACTGAAATGCCTAAGACTTTGGCCGCTTTGGAAAAACTACCCAGTTCCGCCACAGCCACAAATTCGCTGATGCCTTGCCATTCTTTCATTTATGCAAAACTCATTTGTTATTTGCGGGGATTATCATCTAATAAGAAAAAATTACAATAAGCTATAGTAACTACTAGTCTGGTTTGGAGAACAAGAATGAAAATGATCAAAACACGTGCAGCAGTGGCCTGGGGCCCGGGTCAAGCTTTAAAAATTGAAGAAGTGGATTTAATGCCACCACAAAAAGGCGAAGTGCTGGTGCGTATAGTGGCGACAGGTGTTTGCCATACCGATGCTTACACTTTGTCGGGCCAGGATTCTGAAGGCAAATTCCCTTGTATTTTAGGCCATGAAGGTGGTGGTGTGGTTGAAGCTATAGGTGAAGGTGTGACCAGTGTGGCTGTGGGCGATCATGTGATTCCTCTGTACACACCGGAATGCGGCAAATGTAAGTTCTGTTTATCCGGTAAAACCAACCTGTGTCAGGCTATTCGTGCGACACAAGGTCAGGGTTTAATGCCGGATGGCACCACACGTTTTTCTAAAGACGGCCAGCCTATTTATCACTATATGGGCACGTCCACTTTCTCTGAATACACTGTATTGCCGGAGATTTCGTTAGCGAAAATTAATAAAGCCGCACCATTAGAGAAGGTGTGTTTATTAGGCTGTGGTGTCACCACAGGCATGGGCGCTGTGATGAACACCGCCAAAGTGAAAGAGGGTGATACGGTCGCTATCTTTGGTTTAGGTGGTATAGGTTTATCGGCTGTGATTGGTGCTGTGATGGCCAAAGCCAGCCGAATTATTGCGATAGATATCAACGAGTCTAAGTTTGATATTGCCCTTCAGCTCGGCGCTACTGATGTGATTAACCCGAAAAACTTCGACAAGCCAATTCAGGATGTCATTGTTGAAATGACAGACGGCGGTGTGGATTTCTCCTTTGAATGTATTGGTAATGTCAACGTAATGCGGTCGGCTTTAGAGTGTTGTCATAAAGGCTGGGGTGAGTCGGTGATTATTGGTGTGGCGCCTGCCGGTGCTGAAATCTCCACCCGTCCGTTCCAATTAGTCACAGGCCGGGTATGGCGTGGTACTGCTTTTGGTGGTGTCAAAGGCCGCACTGAGCTGCCTGATTACGTAGAGCGTTATTTAAAAGGTGAGTTTGAACTCGATACCTTTATCAC
>CAMLSF010000027.1 GCA_946482615.1 uncultured Chromatiaceae bacterium
TCTGGCCCGGGCTCAGATCGCCAATACCAGTGTCGGTAGTCTGAAACTGCTGTTCCACCGTGACACCAAGGAGATTCTGGGCATTCACTGTTTTGGCGAAAGGGCCGCTGAGATTGTGCATATAGGCCAGGCCATTATGATGCAGAAAAATGGCGGCAATAACATAGAGTATTTTGTGCACACCACTTTTAACTACCCTACTATGGCCGAAGCTTACCGGGTGGCTGCATTAAATGGATTAAATCGTTTGTTTTGAGCCTTGCTAAAACACAAACGCCAGCTTGATGCTGGCGTTTTTGCTACAGAATCAAATAAAAATACTACTCTTCATCTTCTGCGACTTCAGTATTCATATGATAGGTGCGGCTGAATGACTGCACTGCGTCAATAAATACACCGGCTTTTTCCGGATCCACATCAGGGGTTATACCGTGGCCCAAGTTAAATACATGGCCTGATCCCATACCATAACCATCCAGAATAGCCTGCACTTCCTGACGAATACGCTCCGGGGTGCCTAACAGGATGGACGGGTCCATATTGCCCTGCAACGCCACTTTATCGCCGATACGGGCGCGGGCATGGCGAATATCTATGGTCCAGTCTAAACCCACAGCATCACAACCAGTGGCTGCGATTTCCTCCAGCCATAAACCGCCATTTTTGGTAAACAGCGTGACAGGTACAGGACGGCCATCGGCAAAACGGGTTAAACCAGAGACAATTTGCTGCATATAACTTAATGAATACTCACGATAATCGTGTGGAGTGAGTACGCCTCCCCAGGTATCAAAAATCATCACAGACTGAGCACCGGCCGCAATTTGCGCATTCAGATATAAGATGACACTTTGAGTCAGCTTATCCAGCAGGATATGCACCACTTCTGGCTCTGTATACATCAGCTTTTTGATTTTCGAAAAAGTTTTGCTGCTGCCCCCTTCAAACATATAAGTGGCAAGAGTCCATGGGCTACCGGAAAAGCCGATTAACGGCACTTCACCGTTCAGCTCACGGCGAATAGTACGCACAGCATCCATCACGTAACGTAATTCAACCTCAGGATCCGGCACAGGCAGTTGCATCACATCCATAAAATCAGTCAGTTGTTTGGTAAAACGTGGGCCTTCGCCTTCACCAAAATACAGTCCCATGCCCATGGCATCCGGGATAGTTAAAATATCGCTGAATAAGATGGCCGCATCTAAAGGATAACGTTTTAACGGCTGCAAAGTGACTTCACAGGCAAGCTCTGGATTTTTACACAACGACATAAAATCGCCGGCAATAGCGCGCGTTGCTCTGTACTCCGGAAGGTAACGACCCGCCTGACGCATCATCCAGATTGGAGTGCGATCAACAGGTTGTTTCATCAAGGCCCTTAAGTAACGATCATTTTTTAGTTGCATCTATCATCTGCCATCTTTTGAGTTATCACTAGTTTATCACTGATGCCTGATCAGTCACTATTTTTTACCAAAGGCTATTTTTTTCAGGGCTGAAAAAAGCTGTTGCCCTGCAAAAATACATCTGTTATAAACTACCTGCGCTAGTAAAGAACAAGAATAAAGAAACTCGTTTTAACGAGTCCAGGTAACGCAAGTTACACCTCCCTTAAGCCACGTTAGTGGCTTTTTTATTTGCTGCCATCCCTGGCGCAAACCCTATTGGGCCAATGCTTCGTATTGTTAAAAATCTTTCCAGAAGATTTTTTATTTCTCCATCCATGGGCTTCACCCTTACGGGCCAATGCTTCGCATTGTTAAAAATCTTTCCAGAAGATTTTTTATTTGCTGCCATCCATGGCGCAAACCCTATCGGGCCAGCTAAAGCTGTTAAAAATTACTCCTGATAATTTTTTATTTCCCCATCCATGACGCAAGCCCTATAGCTTTTGTTATCGGCCACCCTTTGCAATATATTGAATCACCTGACCAGATAAGGTTGCCACCATTGGTACTTCAGGTAACTGATCCAAATCAAACCAGTGTGCTTCCTCAATTTCATCCGGCTGACACACCAGCTCACCTGACTTATAGTCAGCGATAAAAGCAGTCATCAATGAATGCGGGAAAGGCCAGGGCTGGCTGCCCATGTAACGTAAATTGGTGATCTCAATACCCACCTCTTCTTTTACTTCCCGCACAGCGGCCTGCTCCAAAGTTTCTGCAGACTCGACAAAACCAGCCAGAATGGAAAAGAAACCTGTTTTATGCCGTGCTGAGCGAGCCAACAACAATTGGTTTTTGTCATTAACGACGGCTATCAATACACAAGGATTAATACGCGGATAACAGCGGTGACCACATTTATGGCAAAGCGCAGCCAGCTCCCAATTCACCAGATGCATAGAGCTACCACACTGGCCACAGTATCTGTGCGTTTGCAAAAATAATGCAACCTGACAGGCTCTGGCGGCATGTTCAAAAATAGCGGCAGACTGTTGTAACAAAGTGCGGGCCGAATGCCACTGCTGTTCAACTTCAGGTCTGTCGGTGTAATTCAGCAGATAACAATTCACACCATCAATAGCACCGACCAGGCACAAAAGTTCGGAGCCATCCAGAAAGTCTGGTAATTGATCATAACGGCACAGAGGTGGAGCAGCATCAGCCGAATGCAGCCAGATTTTGCCCTGACTGATAATAAACCAGTGACCATAGAGATCCGCTGATGCAGGCACATTGTGCTTAATCATTTTTATTTTACTCCACCACTTATTTGTGCAAACAGGCGTATGATAGAGCCAAAGACTGAGCTGACCAATAAAAAAGTAGTTGATCTTTATCTGAGAATTCTTTTAATTAGAGGTTCAGAGCAGTAAGTCATTTGAGTAAGGGGAAGGTATATGTACACCCGTTTAGAGTCAGCACAACAGAAATGGGGTGGCAGCCTGACAGCTATAGATAACTGGCTGGATGAAAGGCAGCGTCTTATTGTTCGTTATTGTGAGCTGGCTGCATTGCCTCCTTTTGACAAAAAAAGTGGGAACTCTTTACCTGATCTGGCCGATATTCAGCACTTTTGCCAACTACTGATGGATTATTTATCGGCAGGTCATTTTGAAGTCTATGAACAAATTGTGTCGCAATGCGCTGTCAATGGCCAGGATAGCCGTAAACTGGCAGATTCTTTATACCCGAAAATAGCGCATTCAACAGATATGGCGTTGGAGTTTAACGACAAATACGCCGAAGCGGATACTAAAACTTTATCAACCAACTTTGACCGTGATTTGTCTACTTTAGGTCAGGCCTTAGTCGAACGTTTTGATTTTGAAGATGAACTGATCCAGACCTTACATAACAAGTATTCCAAGGCTATAACAGCTTGAATTAACTTATAAAAAAAGCGACCTTTTGGTCGCTTTTTTTATCGGGTTAAGAATTACTTCTTCTCAGCCGGAGCTTCTGCGGCTGGAGCTTCTTCACCAATACCTAACAGCTCAACGTCGAATACTAAAACGCTGTTCGCTGGGATAGTGCCCATGTCGCGCTCACCGTATGCTAAATCGCTTGGAATAGTGAACTTGAACTTAGAACCCACGCTCATCAACTGAACACCTTCAGTCCAGCCTTTGATCACCTGGTTTAATGGGAACTGAGCCGGGCCACGTTCTTTTGAGCTATCAAATTCAGTACCATCCACTAAAGTACCAGTGTAGTGCACACGAACTACGTCAGTCGCAGCAGGTTTTGGACCGTCAGCAGCCTGAATCACTTCATACTGTAAACCTGATTCAGTCACTTTCACGCCTTCTTTCTTGGCATTAGTTTCTAAATAAGCTTTACCGGCAGCAATATTTTGTTCAGCCTGAGCTTTGGCGACTTCCACTTGTTTTTCACGGGCTGTTTGTTCCAGTGCCATCATCACTTTCTGAACTTCTTCTTCAGTCAGCTGAGATTTGCCGGCTAACTGGTCCTGAATACCACGTACTATAGTTTCTGAAGCTAAAGGTAAACCTAACTTCTCATGTTCTTTGATAGTTGTGTCGATAAAACGACCAGCAGATACACCTAAGCTATAAGATTGTTTTGCAGCATCAGTATCCAATACCAGAGGTTTTGGCTGCTCAGCTTCTTTGTTACAAGCAGACAAAGTTAAAACGGTAGCCGCAATCAGCGACACCTTAGTTAATAAACGCATGTATTTCTCCAATAAATAAGCAGGTTTGGCTGCAAAATTGTGTTTTAATAAGTTTAAAGGTTTTATGCAACGTCCCTATACTAACGGTTTGTGCTAATGACGTTAACCCATAGCGGTAAATATCTGACGATTTTTCTGGCATTTTGTCTCTTTGCCTGCTCAGAAGTTCAACCAAAATCTGTGCGGCAGGTGCAACACAGTGAAACGCCCTCTTATGGTGCGGCCATTAATGACAACTCAACCCTGGTTGCAGTATCTGCTTTAGATGAAGGAGTTACCGTCTGGGACCTGCAAAAAGATACAGCTTTGTATTCGCTGGGTCATCAGGAAAAAAGTAATAACCAGATTTTATCTTTGTCTTTAAGTCCGGATGGCAGTCACTTATTAACAGGTGACAGCAAAGACTTCGCCTTGTGGCAAATGAATGATGGCCGCAATATTGGTTTTTGGTCGGTTAAAGACGCTACGATCCGCGATTTAGCTGTGTCTGATTTTGGCCGCCATATGCTGGTGGGTCAAAGTGATGGCAAGGTTCAGCACATTACGTTAAGTTCTGGTCGCCGTATCGAGTTTTTAGGCCATACCGAAAACGTTAATTCAGTCGACCTGTCCGCCAACGGGCGCTTTGCGTTAACAGGCTCCAATGATCATTACGCCTATCTGTGGGATACAGAAACGGCGCAGATTATTTATAGTTTTCCACATCCAAATCGCGTTACTAAGGTGGCACTGGATCAGCAAGGTCGTTATGCCTTTAGTGCAGGCAATGAATTGCAGGGCTTCATCTGGGACTTAAAAACAGGAAAGCAAATCAGCCAACTGGAGTTATCCAGAGCACAAATTATTACCGCTGCCCGCTTTAGTCCAAACGGAAAGTGGCTGGTGACAGGTTCTCCATCCAGAGCCTTAATTTTATGGGATGTGGCCACAGGGAAAAAATTACAGCAATGGCAAGTCAGGGCTATTCTCAATAGCAGGCCAGCCAGCGCTGTGATCCATGCAGTGGCCTTTTTAAATGACAGCCAGATTATCAGTGAAAGTTCCAGTGGCGTGGCCGAAGTATGGGAGATTAAACAATGACAGAACAAGTGGCAGAGCTACAGCAACAACTTATAGATCTGGAAAGCAAACTGGCGTTTCAGGAAGATGTAGTGCAGAGTCTGAACGACGAACTGCACGAACATCAGAAAAGCATTGAAAAGTTGCAGCGTCAGGTGATGCTGCTGGCAGAAAAAATCAGTCAGGGCAACGACAGTGGCATATTACGTCTGGACGAAGAGCCACCACCGCCGCATTATTAATCACTATTCGGGTTTAAAAACACCTATCACCTGTTCAGCAGCTCGCGACGCTTTTGCTACCTGCTGTTCAGGTTGTGCCATATGATGACCACATTGCACACACTCTACTTTTTCCACATTGTTTTCAATAAACAACATCAGGGTATCCATGGCCTTGCACTGCGGACAGGTTGCTCCGGCAATAAAACGCTTTTTCTTTCTTTCCGTCATTTTTTACTCTCTTAGTCTGCTTTATCGCATCTAAAACCGCTAGCGCTCTTGGTTTGTCGCCACTTTGCGATTAGAGTAGCAACCAATTTTCGTCCAGGTTAAAACACCATGATCCAACTGCAAAACGTCGAACTGAGACGCGGCATCAACTGCTTACTGCAACAGGCCGATCTTACCGTATTTCCGGGGCAAAAGGTCGGAATAATTGGCGCCAACGGCTGCGGCAAATCCAGTCTTTTTGCTTTACTGCAACAAAAGCTGCAACCTGACGCTGGCTCTGTCTCCATTCCATCCAGCTGGACTATCTCCACCGTAGCGCAGGAAACTCCGGCACTGGAGATATCCGCCATGGACTATGTGCTGCAGGGCGACGAAAAACTCTATCCTTTATTACAGCAATTAAAAATTACCGATGGCAGTGTCGATTTAGCCGCTGTGCATCACCAGATTGATGCCTTAGATGGCTACAGAGCCGAAGCCAAAGCCGGTGTTTTACTGGATGGCCTGGGTTTTAGCGGCGCAGCGCAGCAACAAAGTGTGAAGTCGTTTTCCGGTGGCTGGCGTATGCGTTTAAACCTGGCCAAAGCCTTAATGCAGCCCGCAGAACTATTGCTGCTGGACGAGCCGACTAACCACCTGGATTTAGATGCGGTGCTGTGGCTGGAAAAATACCTGGCATCCTTTACCGGTACTTTGCTACTGATCAGCCACGACCGCGATTTTCTTGATGCAGTAATAGACAATACGGCGCATATCGACAATCAGACTTTGACCTTATACAAAGGCAATTACAGCCAGTTTGAACGTCAGCGTGCGGAACATTTGGCGCAGCACCAGTCAATGTTTGAAAAACAACAACGTCAGGTTGCGCATCTGCAAAAATATATTGACCGCTTCCGCGCTCAGGCCACTAAAGCCAAGCAGGCACAAAGCCGGATCAAAGCATTGGAGCGTATGACCTTGCTGGCACCTGCTCATGCTGACTCCCCTTTTCAGTTCGAGTTTTTAGACCCACGCTCTTTACCTAACCCGCTTTTGAAGATGGAAAATGTCAAAGCAGGTTATGGTGATACCAGTATTTTGCAGCAAATTAACTTTCAGTTGCTGCCGGGCAGCCGTATAGGCTTGTTAGGCCGTAATGGCGCTGGTAAATCGACACTGATCAAACTCTTATCCGGCTCTTTAACACCCCAGGCCGGTGAAATCTGGTATGCCAATGGTGTCAGTATTGGTTATTTTGCGCAGCACCAGTTAGAAACCTTAAGGCCGCAGGATTCGCCACTGCAACATTTAGTGCGTTTAGCCCCTGAGGCTACAGAACAGCAACTGCGTGATTATATTGGTGGTTTTGGTTTCCACGGCGATAAAGCCTTATCCCCCTGCGCTCCATTCTCCGGCGGTGAAAAAGCCCGTCTGGTGTTGGCCTTACTGGTGTATCAGCGCCCTAACCTGCTGCTGCTGGATGAACCTACCAACCACTTAGACCTGGATATGCGTGAAGCCATCGTCATGGCCTTACAAAGCTTCGAAGGCGCCATAGTCGTAGTGTCGCACGACCGGCATTTACTCAGCAGCACCACGGATGAGTTTTATCTGGTGGCCCATGGCAAAGTAGCGCCTTTTGCCGGTGATTTATCGGATTATTATCAGTGGTTACAGCAGGACCAACGCGCCACCAATACGGCCGCAGCGTCCGACGACACAACCACGGCTAACAGCGCGCAAAATCGCAAAGATCAAAAACGGCTAGAGGCAGAGCTGCGAGCTCTGCAACGACCACTCAAGCAAAAAATTGAAAAACTGGAGCAGCAGCAGGAAAAACTGCGCCAGCAACAGCAACAGATTGAAACGGCGCTGGCAGATACAACTATCTACGAAGCCAGCCGTAAAGCGGAGCTGACCAAAACACTGGCCGAGCAACAAAAAGTTTTGAAGGAATTGTCTGAGGTGGAAGAACAGTGGTTCGAAGCTCAGGAAGCATGGGAGCAACAAAGTGCAGAGTTCTGGCAAAAAAATTCTTAATTCTGAACAGTTCTGGCACTACAGCCTGAACCTGTATCCGGCTGTGAAAGACTTGTGTCTGCAATGGCAGGACAACTTTGGCATTAATATCAACCTGTTACTGTTTTTACTCTATCTGGACAAACAGCAGCAAAGTGTCAGTGAAACCCAACTGCAGCAACTGGAAGATTTGCTGCAGCATTTCAGTACCGAAGTGACACAGTCTATCCGTGCTTTGCGTCGCACCTTGCCATCGCCCTGGCTGGAATCAGATATGCAGCAGCCACTTCGTCAGCAGTTGCTGAGTACAGAACTCGCTGCTGAAAAGCTGGAACAACAATTACTGGTGCAGCAGTTTAATCAGCTCAGTCAGCAGGACGATCTGTTACCCCATAGCCAGTTGTTGGATCACTATTTAGTGCTGATTAACGCTCCGGTTGAACAACTGGATGCTGAAATTCTTGATCTGTATCAACAAAGCCAGCAGTTAACAGACAGCTAAAATCCAACTTTGATCTATATCAGGCTTTGCTTGCGCTGATGCTTCTACACTGCAGGCATCAGTCAATAGTGAGGATCTGATCATGAATATATGGCAAGAGTTTCTAAAAGACCCGGTGATTTTTATCTCTTTTACTGGTTTGGCTCTGGTGATTGGCTTATGCCTGTTTTACGCTGGCTACTTCCTGTACAAAACGTCCCATGCTGAATAATGCAGTAACAAAGCGCAGCCCGTCCCGCTGCGCCTTTAACCACTAGGTTAAACTCTGCACCAAGGCTTCAGTATTGCGCAAAGTTAAGGCATAAATGGTCAGCTGCGGATTGGCTCCCAGACTGGAAGGCAATACAGAACCATCAAACACCGACAAGTTCTCCAACTGGTGATGACGCCCCTGCAGATTGACGACCCCTTTGGCTGGATCGGCACTCAGATTACAGCCCCCCATGACATGAGCAGACGCTAAAGTGGCTCGATATTTTTGCATAGGTAAGGTTTTAATAGCCTCGCGGGCTTGCCCCAAACCTGAGTAAAGCTGAGCGTCCTGATGAATAGGCAGTACAGCCTTAGCCCCGGCAGCAAACTGTAACTCCGCCATCGCCAGATAAGCCTTTTGCACGGCCTGCCACAGATAATCAGACAAAGGGTAATCTACTACTGGTTCGCCATGATCAGACAGCAACACTGTGCCGCCCTGACTGTCCGGATGAAAACCATCCCGCAGCAGGGCTATAGTCACCTGCAGCTGATTAAAGTCCTGCATCAGCGCCGCATGAGACTGCGCCAGCCCAGTCAGTTTAGTGGCCATTAATACAGGATGTAATGGCGGCACTTCCAGCTTAAATCCCATCTGTCCATCTGTGGGCCAGACAAACTGGTCGGAATAAATCGACTGAGGCGCACCGCTATGCCCTGCAATAGGTTCTGCAAACAAAGCGCCGGAAATCACACTGGGATGCAGGTAGGTATGTTTCCCTAAACGCCCGGACGGATTTGGCACTTTAGAGCGCAGCAATAAAGCGGGCGAGCCAATGGCGCCAGCGGACACTATGTAATGCCTGGCGTTAAAGCGAAGTTTTATTCTGGAATCAGGCTGAAAATACTGGTCGACTGGCACACCAACTAAAGATTGCACCTGCCCGCTTTGCCATATCAGCTCCCGGGCCGATACCTTGCTAATCAGCATAGCACCAGCCTGCATAGCCGATGGAATAGTACTGACCAGCATCGACTGTTTGGCATTGATGGGGCACCCCATGCCGCAATAGCCCAGATTAGCGCAAGCACTGACATTGCGGTTAATCACAGTGTATTGCCAGCCTAAGGTTTCACAGCCCAACCGCAATTTATCGTTATTGGCATTAGGTGGCACCGGCCAGGGATGGATATTCAACCGCTGTTCGGCTTGTTGAAAATAGGGGGCTAAGTTATCTGAGGTTAAATCTGAAGCAAATTCAGCACGCCAAAAATCCAGTGTTTTTTCCGGCGTACGAATAGAGGTGGTCCAATTGACTGTAGTAGACCCCCCTACAGTACGGCCCTGCAATATACCTATACTTTGATCCAGAGTTTTACGGCCTGCACCGTCCTGATACAGCTGTGGATAAGCCCAACGTTCCTGCTGTTTAAAATCTTTGGCCTCATACAAAGCGCCCATTTCCAGCAAAATCACTTTAAATCCGGCACGACTCAGCTGTTCAGCAGCCATAGCGCCACCGGCCCCTGAACCAACTATCACCACATCAGCTTCAAACTGCTGGTCAGCGGTTAAAGTGGACGCATCCAGATAAGACCAGCCCGTAGCAACACCTTCAGCAATCAGATTTTTCATGGATTAAACTCCGGCGCTGTGTAACCTAAAGCCTGCCAATGTTGGGGTTGGCCATAAAAGGCGCCGTAGATCAGTTCACGCAACCCGCTAAAAGCTTGCTGCAATAATGAGAAGTAACTGTCGCGCCAGCTTAATAATAAATTCAGGCGCTCTGACAGCGGCAAATCCGCCAGTTGCAGCCACTGACCTGTTAACGCCAGCCGGGCTAAATCCTGCTGCAACAGCTGAAACAATTGTTGCAACTGCTGTTGCTGACTAAGTGGTAAATAGGCCAAAAATTGCAGCACTTGATCGCGAGTCTGAGTTAAGGATAACTGTTGAGCCTGCGCATCAGCGGGTAAAGCCCCCATCAATACAGCAGGCAATAACGCATCCAGTACCAGAACAGCCGCATTGTCACTGCCTTGCAGACTTTGATACTGGTATACTGCGTAGCCTGTGCTGGCGGCTAAAGTCAGCGCAAGAGAACGGAAAATAAACTGGCGTCTGTTCATTGTTATTGTGGTCCGGCCAGAGAAAGTGACTTTGATTGTTAAGTAGGACTGTTGATTTTGCAAGCCCCTGAAATTGTAAAACTTCCCCCGGCTTTTAAGCCAGCCTGGTGGCTGCGTAACTGCCATCTGCAAACCATAGTGGCTAAGTATCTGGCGCCACGCCGTGCTTTGGTGACAGAAACAGAAATGCTGGCCTTGCCGGACGGTGATCATATCCAGCTGAACTGGACAGAAAAACCGGAGCTGGCTGCAGATAAGCCGATTGTCGTGGTGTTGCATGGTCTGGAAGGCAATATCCATAGCCATTATGCTGCTGGTATGTTGCATGCTTTGCAGCAACAGGGTTTTATTGCAGTGTTGATGCATTTTCGCGGCTGTAATGGTGTCGCCAACCGTTTACCCAGGGCCTACCATTCGGGCGATACCGCTGATCTGGCTTTTTTGGTAGCGCAAATTCAGCTGCGTTATCCGGGCCGTGAACTGGCGGCTGTGGGCTTTTCCTTAGGTGGTAATGTGCTGGTGAAGTACTGTGGTGAGCAAGGGGAGCAATGTGTATTAAAAGCTGCTGTGGCTGTCTCAGCGCCTCTGGCTTTAGCTCCAAGCGCACAACGGATTAATCAGGGCAGCAGTAAAGTGTATCAGCAGTACCTTTTAGGCCGGCTCAAGGCCAGTATGATGCGTAAGCTGGACAGACATAAAGACTTCCCATTACCTGTCAGCAAGGCACAAATTCTGGCATTAAAAACCATTCGCGACTTTGACGATTTACTGACAGCGCCCTTGCATGGCTTTCAGAATGCTGAAGACTATTACCAAAAATCCAGCGGCAAAGCGTTTTTAAAGCAAGTGCGTGTACCATTGTTATTGGTGCATGCCAAAGACGACCCGTTTTTATCCCCTGCTGTTTTACCTAAAGCAGATGAAATGCCGCCTTATGTCCAGTTGTTGTTATCCCGCCATGGGGGTCATGTCGGTTTTGTCACAGGTAATACGCCTTTTAAAGCCCAATATTATCTGGAACAACAGCTACCGCCTTATCTGGCGCAATTTTTAGGAAAACACTGATGTTAGTTATTCCACAGGATCAATTATCCGCTGACACACTGGACGCTCTGATCGAAGCTTTTGTATTACGCGAAGGCACTGAGTATGGCGAGCAGGACATTAGCCTGAGCGATAAAGTAGCTCAGGTGAAAAGCCAGTTGCAGGCCGATCAACTGGTGATCCTCTATTCCGAGTTACATGAAAGTGTGGATATCATCACTAAACAGCAATGGCGGCAACTCGTGAAACAAGGCGGGATTGAAGCCGATCCGTACTGACTAGTTTAGCCCAGGCTTCTGGTGGCGCTGTGGGCCCGGATCAATTCGGTCCAGGGGACTTCAGAGCGGCCTATCACCATAAAATCAGGGTTCGACAAGGTTTCGCGCTGGTTATAACTTAAAGGTGCAAACTGACTATCAAGAATTTTTCCACCCGCTTCTTCAACTATCACATGCACAGCAGCCGTATCCCACTCGCCGGTCGGGCCTAACCTCAGGTAGCAGTCAGCACCACCTTCAGCCACTAAGCAGCTTTTTAATGAACAACTGCCCAAAGCAATAAATTCAGAACACGAGGGTGTATTTAACAACTGATGAATATGTTCTATCGGCTGGCGCCGGCTGACGGCAATTTTGAGTACATCACCGGATTGATGCTGATTCACCTGGATACGATTGATCAAATGCTGTTGTTGCTTAAAAGCCCCATGCCCCCGGGTGGCATAGTACCAGATTTGTTCTTTCGGCCAGTAAATGACCCCCAGCACAGGCCAGCCATGTTCCACCAGCGCTATGCTGACGGCAAAATCTCCGCTACGGGCAATAAATTCCTGAGTGCCATCCATAGGATCAATAAGCCAGTAGCGCGGCCAGTCCTGGCGCTGACGCAGCGGCAGTAAATGCATTTCTTCAGAGACAATAGGAATATCAGGAGCCAGCTCAGTTAAAGCATGCAAAATTAGCGCATTAGCGGCTAAATCCGCACTGGTGACCGGGCTTTCGTCTGCTTTGTGTTTGGCTTCAAAGTCGCCACTCTGATAAATAGACCATAAGGTATCACCAGCTGCACGGGCTGCGTCTTTGACAGGTTCTAATAACCTACTTAAAAACATCCTGATGTTTGTCCAGATAATCTCGGGCTAAAAACAAGGCTGCGATACTGCGGGCCTCTGTGAAATCGCTTTGCTCTAACAGCTCAAACTGCTGTTGCCACGGCCATGTCACCAGCTCCAAAGGTTCAGGTTCATCACCAGGCAGGCTGGAGGCTGTTAAATCCAAAGCTAATACAATATGCATTGTAGCACTAAAGTATCCCGGAGCTAAGGCTACGGTTTTTAACGGAATTAAGCGAGCCGCCTTAAAACCTATTTCTTCCTGCAATTCGCGGTTTGCGGCTTCAACTACTGTTTCACCCGGATCTATTAAGCCCTTTGGAAAACCCAACTGATAATCGTGAGTGCCGGCACAGTATTCACGTATTAAATAAAAACTGCCGGGTTCAGGGCAGGCCACCACCATCACAGCACCACGGCCTCCGCCTTTCATCCGCTCATAAGTCCGTTTTTCACCGTTGCTGAACTGCAGATCCAGCTGTTCAATTTTAAACAGCCGACTTTCAGCAACCAATTTTTGCTCTAAAATTTGCGGTTTTTCTTTGCCGCCGTCGCGCTGCGCCATAAAACTGCCTCTGCTACAATGGGCCATCGCCTTACTATAAATGGATTAGCTGGAAAAACCTATGCTGGACTGGAGACAAATTGATACCGTTTTGCTGGATATGGACGGTACTTTGCTGGATTTACACTTCGACAACTACTTCTGGCTGGAACATTTACCCAAACGCTGGGCTGAGTTGAGTGGCATCAGTGTAACCGAAGCAAAGCAACAGCTGGAGGCTGAATACCATGAGCTGAACGGCAAAATTGAGTGGTACTGTCTGGATTACTGGAGCAAAAGGCTGTCTTTGCCTATTACGGAACTAAAGCGGGAAGTGATGGATAAAATCCAGATGCGCCCTGATACCCCAGCCTTTTTAACGGCATTAAAAAACTCCGGCCGCAAAGTCATACTGGTAACCAACGCCCATCCGGATTCATTATCGTTAAAAATCGAGCGCACTACCCTTGCCAGCTATATTGATACCCTGGTGTCGACCCATGAATTTGGCGTCACTAAAGAACAACAGGAATTATGGCAACAGCTGCAACAACGTTTTGGCTTTGATCCGAAGCGCACTTTGTTTGTTGATGACAGCTTGCCTATCCTTCAGTCCGCTCAACGTTTTGGTATAGGGCATTTGTTAGCTGTAGCCAATCCGGACAGCCAAAAACCCAGCAGAGCTATCACTGAGTTTCCGGCTATAGAAGATTATTCGGTATTGCTGGCGGGCATCAAAGGTACAGCTAACGGCTCTGTAATTTCAGAGTAAAACGCCCTTCTGCATCCGGCTGGCCAACAAACTGCATCGCCTGGTGCACTTCTTTTGGCAAGCTGGCATCTGGTTTGAGCGTGCCATTAAGCTGATAGTTGCCCTGCTCTCCTATCAGCGCAGTCACATTCAGTGCCAGTGGATTAGCGGGATCAGTCACCAGTTGCAGCTGGCCTTGTTCACAGCTTAGCTTCGCATCTATAGCTTTTAAATCTATCCAGCCTGAAGGCGCCTGAAACTTAGCATCCAGCCAGCTGGCTTTACCTGCCAGCTGCTCACACCAGGGTTGTCCCATACTGAACTGCTGAATATTCAGCAGCATAGTACCGCTGGCTGCCACCTGAAACGGCAGACGTAATTTCAGTAAAGGGATTATAGGTTCAACCGGCAAACGTAACTGGCTGCTTTCAAGCTCTAATCCGGAAAAACCATAAGAGAGCTGAGCTTTGGCATAAGGTAAAGTGGTCTGGCGAATTTGGCCAATATCCAGCGACAACGCCAGTTTTCCTGTGATTAAAGCCCAGGGCTTTAATTGCCAGTTGACCTGCTGCAGTACATAACCATTCAGTGAGACCGCCTGGATCTGGCCTTGCCATAAAGTACCGCTGACCGGCCCTAACTGGACTTGTGGCGGCAAAGTCACCAGTTTCAGCCACCAGGCCGCTGGTGATAACAGCAATAAAAACAGCAGATACAGACCAATAGCGGCCGGGATTATTTTTTTATAATTCATTTACGACTCAACCAATAAACGACGGACACGCACCATACCAGGCGCATCGGCTAGCGCTAAATCCAGCTGCACTATGCTGACATTGTGCTGATACTGTAACTCATGCAACCAGGCCAGCAGCTGATCAAAACTGATGTCATTGAGCATCACTTGCATCTGATCATTTTGTGGCTGCATCCGGCTGACCTGGATTTTATGGCTACGGGCGCTGGAACTAATCAGATCCGTCAGGCTACCCTGAACCTTAGTCTGAGCTGAGACCACAGGGTAACTGCGAACTTGCAATAATTGCTGGCTGACCTGCTGCAGTTGTTGCTGCTGAGTCTGATAACTCTGATGCAAAGGAGCCCATAACAACCAATAAAAAGCTGCTATCACCAAAGTCACGGCAGCGCCAAGCACCAGCTGTTGTTCACGTTTTTGCAGCGACTGCCACCAGCTTTGGAGTTGTTGCATTTGACTCATGTTTTCACCCTCATCGCTACTGTGCCTTGTACTTTGCCACCTTCATTACTTAAGGCCCCTTGTTTTACTTCGAAGCCTTTTTGCTCCAGCCGGGTTTTTAAGTTGTCAAAGCGCTGGAAGCTGTCGGCTTCAGCCTGAAACCTCAGTTCGCTGGTTTTCTGGTCGTACTTTAAATTATCTAAACGCACATTAGTTGTTGCAGCCAACTCCTGCTGTAAATCATTCAGCAGACTAAATAAACTGGCATCCTGAACTGCACCTGCGCCTTGTAATTTACGCGCCAGTTGACGGGAAATGTCACGGGTCGATTCAGCCGGGAAACGGCTTTTATACAAAGTCACCAGTTCAGCTCTTTGCTGTTGCAGCAGTTGCCCCTGCTGCCATACCTGAACACCTAAAGTGATCAGATACACCAACAAACAAGCCGCCCCCAAGGCTATCGAGCTTTGCCAGACAGACCAGACTTTGTTCCGGGCTTTTTTGGGCGCGTATTGCCCCTGCAGTAAACTAAAACGTTGTTCCGGCAGTTGCTGTGCTAATAAAGCTAAAGGCAATTCAGGCTCTGCCGCCTGCACATTTTGCAGTAGCTCTGTTGGCCAGGGACTGTAGCTGTGGATCAATTCGATATTCGCCAGGCTTAAAAAGTCCGGCCACCAACCGGATTCAATACTGGATGCCTGCCATGGGCCCTGGCGTAACAACCATTGCCCTGCCAGCTCTATGGCTGAAGCCCCATCCTGATGTAAAGGCAGCAACAACGCATCAGGCAATAACTGAATGGGCTGGAAGCCTGCCACCACTAAGGAGCCGACCCACTGTTCCAGTTGCACCTTTTTACACAAAGCCACTTGCTGCCAGTACTCTTTGCCACGCTGCTGGCATGAACCTAAAGCCAGATACAACTGCTCTATATCCTCGGCATGCTCTTCTTCCAGCATATAAGGCAAGGCCTGAATAATTTGCCGGTTAGGTTTTGAAGGTAACAAAACCTCACTTAACACCACATCAGCAGCAGGCACTAAAGCCACCACAGGACGATGGCCTAAACGTTGTGATAAAGCAGAGAGTTCATCGGCAGAGGCCAGTTGCCCCGACGCAATAATCTCTTTGCCAGAGGCGGACCAAACCAACCAACTGATTGGCTGCTGCGGCTGACTGCCCAGTCTTATTATTAATTGTTCGTTCACCACTGGCCTCCAAACCGCCGCGCTATCACTTTTACGTTTTGTTGCTCATCAATCACCAGTACAGACGCCAGATTAAACACGGTATCCATATAAGTCACTGTGGTTTCGAGCAAAAAATAATTCGAATTAATTGCCATCATGGCTTTGACCTCATCCGTGACGCTGATACTTGCCAACTGCGGACTGGCCCAGACTTCATCCAGAGTAGCAAAACCCTCTTCCGGTCTGCTGCCTATCAAATCTGAAGCAGCACTCTCATCCAGCTCAGGAATATAGGCCGACAGCAAAGCCGCATTTTCAGCTGTGACCGTATTGATATTCAGCTTACTGCTGCTGACTTTAGGGATCACACAGACCCAGGGCCGCACCAATTCGTAATCTGCCGGAGTTAAATCCAGCATAACCCGCAATTCAGAAACCGACCCCATTAAACTATTGGCGGTATAAAAGGGCATCTGCAAACCTGCATAGTCATCCTGCTCAGCGCCACCTGCAATTTGCAACAAACTATCAGCGTCCAGCCAATCACTGATACGGGCCGTTAAATATTCAGCGGGCATCGACAAATCTGTCGCCTTTAATTCGAGCAATCGCTGAAAAGCTTTTTGACTCGCGGTCTGACCCGCCCCAACCTGCTGTTGATCGGCTGGCCGCAGTAAATTATTTAAGTTAAAACAGCTTTGTAAATCAATCAGTTTGCCGGTGATAGTACCGTTATCAACCGGAAAGGTAGCGCCAAGCTGAGCCCAGTCCTGCGATAAATTCACTGTTTCTTTGCCCGCTACTGTACTTTTTAGTAAGCGGATGCTGGCCTGCTCAGCCGCAATGCCATACCAGTAGGCTTGTTGTTGTTGCTGTAAATTCAACTGTCGTTGCAACTGCAACTGCAGGCGACCGCTCATCCCAACAGCGATGACGACCACCAAAGCGACAATCATCATCACGACCACTAATGCCACACCAGCTTGCCGGCGCATCAGGTTAATCCGTTCATCAGGGTGTAAAAACGCTGCATTTCGCCCAGTTGTTCATGGGTAATGGTCAATCGTATCGCTTTGGGCAACTTCTCATCATTCCAGGTTTCCAGCCATTCTTCGTCTTTTAAGAATTCCACTTTAAAACCTGTGACTCTGTCCAGCAGAGGCTGTACTTTTGGTTCAGTCCCCGTAACTGCATCCGGAAAGAGGCTAAAAAGCCGTTCAATTTTACCTTCACGAAAACGATACCCCACGGCCTGAATTTCGCTGCGGGGTAATACCATACCGGGGTTACGCCAGCCATTGTGCACAAAAGCAAAACCACCCTCTTCGCTTTCCAGCATCAATTTGTCACCCAGCAAAGGCGATTTGACTGGTTCTTCTCCTTCCACCCTGATCTGCCTTGCGCTGATTTGGGCTAAATCCCGCTCCAGAATAAGGAAAAAACGTTGTATCTGTGCCAGACGCTCTGCCGCCTTTTGCGAAGCAGCGTCAGACTCTGTCACGCTCGACAATACGCTGGCCGAAGCCAGCCCCACTAAAGCGAAAATAGCCATCGCCAACAACATTTCAATAAAAGTAAAACCCCGGCCAGCTTTAACGTTCGGCATCAGGTTTACCTACAAAGGTTTGTAACTGATACACCACTTTTTCCGGGTTATCAGAAAGACTGACTTTAACTACGACAGCACTGAAATTAGCGTCTGCCGTTTTTTTAATTTCCTGTTGCCACAACCAGCTACGATTGGCGAACTCCACAGTGGCCTGTTGGTTTTTTAGTGGCCAGGTTTTTTCCAGAAACACTGCATTCAGTTGATTCTCTGCAACATAAGCAGCAAAGGTCATGTTTTCCAAATGAGAAATGGAATTCATATGCTCAGAGGCGGTTTTCATCACAGCTGCACCAGCTGTGGCAAAAACCGCCATGGCGATCAGCAATTCAATCAGGGTAAAACCTTTGCTTTTCATGGCCTGTCGTTTTCCACTTCGGATTTAGTCAGCGGAATACTGTATTCACCTTTGAGCACCTGATACCAAAAAGGGCGTTCAGTTTCATCCGCCAGCACCAACTGAAAAGGGCTAATGTCGCCGGAGGATAAAATATAGATATTAGGTAACAAAGGTTTCTCACGTCTTGTTGCCGGACCTTTGGCTTTACTGTCCTGATCCGTTTTTTTAGCTTCTTCTTCGGCCGCTTCTTCCTGCTGTTCCAGCAATTCTTCCTGCAGTTTACGAAACTCTTCCTGACCTAAAATACTGTCTTCAGCCCAGCTTAAACCGTCGAGCTCAAGCTCTGCCTCTATGGTGTCAGGCCATGGGTGAAACTGCATAAACTTAGGTTCACCCACTTCCAGCCACTTTTGACCATCGTGAACCAAAAACTGATAGCCTTTGTCGTTCAGCACTAAGCCAAAATCCTGCTGCTTTAAAATGGCAGTTTCAGACAGGACCTGCACCAATTGCTGCAACCTGTCTGTTTCTTTTTGAATGCGTGAAGGTCTGGATTCACTGACAAAATTCACCACCACGTAGGACGCCATCAAACCAAGCAACAGCATCACTAACATGATTTCCAGCAATGTAAAACCGCGGTGGTGTTTCATTTTTTAGTTTTGCTGCTCTTCCGGTGCATCCAGATTCCAGTTACCTATATCATCATCTGTACCGGCAACACGGTCTGGTCCCATCGAATACACGTCAATGCGACCCATCTCACCGGGACTGACTAATAAGTAATCATTGTCCCATGGATCTTTTTGCAGACGTTTAATAAAACCACCTTCCGGGAAAGAGCGTGGCACTGGCTCTGAAGTAGCTTGTGTAACTAAAGCCTGTAAACCCTGTTCTGTGGTTGGATAAAAACCGTTGTCCAGCTTGTACAAATCCAGTGCATTTTCCAGCTGCTGAATATCCACCACCACTTTTTGTCTGGCTGCTTTTTCCTGATTACCCATTAAGTTAGGCACCACCATACTGGCGATCACACCCAAAATAACAATAACAACCATGACTTCCAGCAGGGTAAAACCCTTTTGTTGTTGCATTTTTTAACCTCCGACTAAATTGTTTAATGCCAAAATAGGCTGCAAAATCGCCATTACAATAAATAAAACTATGCCAGCCATCACGGCGACTAAAACAGGTTCAAAGACTTTCAGTGAGACAGTGACCAGGGTTTCAAATTCTTTGTCCTGCGTATTGGCAGCACGTTCTAACATGCCATCAAGCTGACCACTTTTTTCACCGGAAGCGATCATATGCAGCATCATAGGCGGGAATAATTTGGTTTGCTCCAACGCGTTTTTCAGTGAAGAACCTTCACGGACTTTTAAGGTGGCTTCAGCAATAGACTGGCGCATATAACTGTTATCCAGCACGTCCGCACTGATGCGCATAGCTTCGAGTAAAGGCACAGCACTGGCGTTCAAAATACTTAAGGTCCGGGCGAAACGGGCCGTGTTTAAACCCCGGCTCACCTTACCTATCAATCCCAGTTTTAACTGCCTTGTGTCCATCTTTAGTTTAAAGGCTGGCTTTTTCATCGCCCTTTTAAAGGCAGCCACAGCCAGAAAAATAGCCAGCACCACCAAAAGGCCATAGGCTCGTAAAAAATCACTGGCGGCTATTAAAAATAAGGTTGAACCGGGCAAACTCTGCCCCATATGCTCAAACTGCCCGACAATTTGCGGCACCACAGCAGCCAGCAAGATACTGATCACTGCAATAGCAAAAAAAGTCAAAATGGCCGGATACAACAAGGCTTGCATAATCTGACTACGCATATGCTGACGCTGCTCAGTGTAATCTGCCAAACGATTTAATACCGCATCCAAATGGCCCGACTTTTCACCTGCCGCCACCATAGACGTAAACAAGTGATCAAACACATAAGGAAACTCTGCCAGACCTTCAGCCAGACTGTAACCTTCTACCACTTTGGAACGCACGGACATCATCATGCTGCGCAAACGGGCTTTATCACATTGCTCCGACACCGCCAACAGAGCGTTTTCTATGGGTAAACCAGCCTCGATCAGGGTCGACATCTGACGGGTGATCAAGGCCAGTTCACTGGCTTTAATACCGGATTGGAACCACTTTTTACCGGACGCCAACAGTTTTTCCTGACGCGACGCCAACTCTAAACTCAGAGGCGTCAGCTTTTGCTCACGCAACAACTGACGGGCCTGACGGGCATTATCGGCTTCCAGTACACCTTTACTGCGACGCCCTTTGGCGTCCATGGCCTGGTATTCAAAAGCTGGCACTACAGATCCTCTCGGGTCACACGCAACACCTCTTCCAGTGTGGTTTCACCCATTAAAACTTTACTGAAACCGTCCTGACGGATACTGGGGCTTTGAGTGCGAATATACTTTTCGATGGCCTGCTCACCTTTACCGTTATGGATCAGCTCCCTGGTATGTTCATCAACAACCAGTAGCTCATGAATACCGGTCCGGCCACGATACCCCGTCTGATTACAATGCTCACAGCCTACAGCACGATAAATCAGGGTTCCGTCTTTTTTTGTAACCCCAAGTAAAGCCCGTTCTTCTTTGTCCGGCTCATGGGCTTGTTTGCAATGTGGACATAAAGTACGTACCAGACGCTGCGCTAATACCCCTAGCAGGCTGGAGGATAACAAAAAGGGTTCAACACCCATGTCTTCCAGACGGGTGATAGCCCCTGCAGCCGTATTGGTGTGCAGTGTGCTGAGCACCAGGTGACCTGTTAAACTGGCCTGTACTGCAATTTGAGCAGTTTCTAAATCCCGGATTTCACCCACCATCACCACATCAGGATCCTGACGTAAAATGGCGCGCAAACCACGGGCAAACGTCATGTTCACCTTGGTATTGACCTGCGTCTGGCCTATGCCTTCCAGCTCGTATTCAATAGGGTCTTCGACCGTCAGAATATTACGGTCTTTGGTGTTGATCTCGGTCAGACCTGCATACAAGGTGGTACTTTTACCCGAACCTGTAGGCCCTGTAACCAGAATAATGCCATGAGGTTTCAAAATTTGCTGTGAAAAGCTCTGTTGCACTGCTGGGGTCATCCCCAGCTTATTCAGATCCAGGTGGGAGTTGTTTTTATCCAGTAAACGCAATACCACCCGTTCGCCGTGACTGGATGGCATGGTTGACACCCGCACATCTACAGCCCGGCCCGCAATACGCAAACTGATACGGCCATCCTGTGGCACACGTTTTTCGGCTATGTCCAGCTTAGCCATGACTTTAATACGGGACACCAGCAAACTGGATAACTTACGGTTAGGTTTCAACACTTCCCGTAATACACCATCAACCCGGAAGCGCACCACCAGATTTTTTTCAAAAGTTTCAACGTGAATATCCGAAGCACCCAATTTGATCGCTTCGCCCAGCATGGCGTTGATCAATTTAATGATAGGCGCATCGTCTTCGTTTTCTAATAAGTCTTCAGTTTCAGGAATTTCATCGGCCAGGGAGGCTAAATCTACCTCATTGCCAATATCCTGCATAATTTGCTGGGCTTCGGACGAGTCTCTTTGGTAAGACGCTTCAAGTAAAGCGTCAAACTCAGTTTGCTGCAGCTTTTGCACCTTAAAAGGCGCAGACAATAAACGCCGCACTTCAAGCAATGCAGCAGGTGGCGTCTGAGGGTTCACATACAATAACCAGCCGTTGTCCTGAGCCTGCAACAGCACACCAAAACGTTTAGCAAAACCAAAAGGCAAACGCACTTTGGCCGCTACCGGCTGCATCTCATTCGAATCAACAGCAGACATTAGTTATTCCCCTGCTCTGCAGGTTGTGCTGCCGGTGTTGTAGCGCCTTTATCCTGAGCTTCTTTTTTCTGCAAATATTCATCAAAAGTGGGCGGAATAATTAAGCTTTCATCAAATTCAGGCATGGCTGGCGTTTCAGCGCCAGGCATCAGATGAATACCTTTTTCACCCTGAGCCAGTTGTTGCGCCCGCACATAATTGTATTTACGTTGACTGACTTCACTGAGCAAACCATCGTCACGCATTATGGTTGGTTTGATAAAAATCATCAGGTTACGTTTACGTTTAGTTGATGAGGTAGAACGGAATAAAGCCCCCAAGCCCGGAATATCGCCTAATAACGGCACTTTAGATTCACTTTGCTGCACATCTTCATCAATTAAACCACCCAGTACCACAGTGGCTCCATTATCAGCCAGTACAGTGGTTTTAATTTCTCTTTTGGCAATAATAGGGTTGCCTTCGATATCACCGTTACGGCCTGAGACTTCCTGCTCTATGGTCAGTTTAACCGCATTACCTTCGTTAATCTGAGGGGTCACTTTGAGCTTAATACCGACCTCAATCCGATCTAAAGTGGTAAAAGGATTGGTACCACCTGTACCTGGGCTGGTGGTGGTTTTAATAGGTACTTCTTCACCGACAATAAAAGAGGATTCCTGATTATCCAGCGTCGTCAGCGAAGGTGTGGCAAGAATATTGGAATTACTGTCACTGGTCACAGCCTGTAAAATAGCGCCCCAGTCGTTTTTCACTACGCCCAGCATCATGCCGGTCACACCACCTAAGGCTTCACCCAATTGGGTGTAGTCGCCATTTTGGTCTGGGTTTACAGTAGTGACATTTGTTTCAAGATTTGTAGTTGAAGTGCCTTTTATTGTTCTGGCCGCCGCCGCACCAGCTGCAATCTGGCTGATAGGTACGACGCCGTTATTAAACTGAGTTAAACCACCCTGAGCGCTGATCCATTGCACCCCTAAGTTGGCACCTGAGTTATCCGCTACTTCAACAATAATAGCTTCAACCAGTACCTGAGCCCGGCGGATATCCACCTGACGAATCACATCTTCCAGTGAGCGTAAAACGTCTGGCTGAGCGGTAATCACCAAAGAGTTACTTTCAGCATGAGCTTCGATGCTGACATCACGGCCCTTGCCTGAAGTTCTGGCGCCCTGCGCCTGGGTCGCAGCGCCCTGAGTTTCGGCCGCTATGGTAGCGCTGACGCCCTGTAATACTTTGACTAAGTCTTCGGCTTTGGCATATTTCAGGTAATACACGCGGGTATTGCCCTGACTTTCCAGTTCAGCATCCAAACGCTGCACTAAAGCGACCACACGCTCACGGGCCTGACGCTCTCCACTGACGATCACGCTGTTGGTGCGCTCGTCAGCGACAATTTTCGGGATTAAAAACTCAGGCTGCTCAGACTTGCCCTGATTTTTATAGATATTTTCCAGAATACGCACCACTTCAGCCGAAGAGGCGTAACTGAGTTTGATAATTTCTAAATCCTGATCACCGGCTTTATCAACACGGGAAATAATATCAACCAGTCGGTTTACCGTCTCTGCCTGGCCCGTCATCATAATAACGTTCGACGGGTCGTAGTTCACCACACTGCCACCACCACTTTGATCAACAAACTGGCGTAATAACGGCGCTAATTCACGGACTGAAACGTTTTTCACCTGCACCACGCGGGTCACCATTTCATCGCCCAAAGCACCGGCATTGTCACTAACCACAGGGATATTGGAAGTTTTGGCATCTTTTTGCCGTACAACTTTCAGCACACCACTTTTCATTTCCACCACAGAAAAGTCGTAGACTTCCAGTACGTTTAAAAAGAACTGGTAGTACTGTTTTTCGTTCAGCATTTCATAGCTACGCACGTTAATACGGCCACGCACCTGCGGATCAACAATAATAGTTTTGTTCAGATTTTTACCAACAATGTTGATAAATTCGTTGATATCTGTGCCTTTGAAGTTCGGCTGATATTCAGTTGCAGTTGCAAAAAAACTCAGTAGCGCAATAGCGCCCAAACCAAACCAACGGGAAATTTGCAGACGAGAAGATGTCACTGACTTCATTAGAGTTTAACCATCTTAATTAATTATTATTGTGACAGACTAAAGACAATGTCTCTGGTCTGGCCGTCACGTTCAACCTTGATTGAAGCCTGAGTTGCTTCACGTAATTCATTCATCACCATCATGGCTTGCTGCATATCATTTAACGCCGTACCGTTAATCTCAACAGCCACATCATTGGCTTTTAAGCCCATACGCTCAAATAATTCAGGATCTTTACCCGGCATCACCCTGTAGCCGTAGAGCTGACCATTGCGGTATTGAGGCGAAGCACGAACGTAGTCAAAAAACTTCATTGGCTCCGACATCATTTCTTTTCGTACATCAGCCAGTTCTTCTAGCGCTGGTTGTGGCCCTTCCATCATAGGTTCAGGTTGAGGTTGGTAATCCACTTCCTGCAAACCACCATTTTGCGCTGCCATTTGCTGATACTCTATGCCATCAAGCATTAAAGTTTCAAAACGGGAAGACACCTTCAGCAATACCCTGTCTTCAAACACCTGACTTAAAGTGGCGCTTGTCCCTTCAATTTTATCGTCCACCCCATACGTCTGTTCTGTACCCTGACTTTCTATAACTGCCGAGCCTTGCCCGGGTTTGCCAGGCACAGAAACTACACCCGTTAGTTTGACGTTCAGCGTAGTTTTAGGAGCAGAAGAAGGCACTGCAACAGGAGCTGTTTCTGTTTTTTCTGCGGCTTTACCAAATAAACTGGCCGCTAACAACGCTTTCAGATCCGGCGCACCCGGTGCTGAGGTAGTCACTGTTGCACTAATAGGTTCGGCTTGCGGCGTGGGCAACAGTTGCCAACTCAATTTTGCCAATAGCCAACAAAACAGCAGTACCAAGACTCCGGTCAGCCAGAGATTCAGGCGCTGTTGCGGCAAACGGGTAAGCCATTCAACTGCAGGTCGGGTGGAAGCAAGCCAATTCATTCTTTAATAATTCTGTTACAAAACTCATTGCATCTTACCCAGTTGTTTTGTCCTCAACAAGCCTACATATCAGAATTCCGAAACCTCTGACTTTGGACAGAGCCCGGGACTATACTTTATGTTCACTTGCAGCGGAGAACAGGCATGGATAAATCGGTAAACCAGCCTACCACAGATATATTACGTTTAGATAAATGGCTGTGGGCTTGTCGCTTTTATAAAACAAGAGCGCTGGCAAAAGACATGATCGAAGGCGGAAAAGTTCATTATAATGGTCAACGTTGTAAAGCCAGCAAAGCAGTCGAGCCAGGTGCCACTATTAAACTGACACAAGGCTCAGACGAACGAACTGTAATTGTACTGGGATTGTCTGAAAAAAGACTGGCTGCGCCTTTAGCTCAGGCTCTGTATCAGGAAACAGAAGAGAGCATAAAGCTGAAGCAGGAAAGAGCTGAATTACGCAAAATGAATTTGCTGTTTGCACCTCATCCGGAAACCAAACCTGACAAAAAAATGCGTCGTCAGTTGCTGCTGATTAAAGCTCAGCAATCTTAGGTCTTAAGGTACTGTTATGAATCAAGATGTGTTAGTACGTTTTTTATTTAATCAACGCGATGTGCGTGGCGAAATTGCTTATAGCTCCGACAGCCTGCAGCAAATGCTGCAAAATCATGATTACCCTTATCCGGTGAAGCAATTATTGGCCGAGCTGGTGGTCGCCACCAGTCTGCTGACCGCTACTTTAAAACTGGATGGTGATATTGCGGTGCAGTTGCAGGGCGATGGTCCGGTGCGCTTTGCTGCCGTCAATGGTACTGCGGAGCAGCAATTCCGTGGCGTAGCCCGTCTGCAGTCTGAAATTGGCGCTACAGGTTTTCGTGATCTGATCGGCGAAGGTTATATGCTGGTCACTATTACACCCAAACAAGGTGAACGTTATCAGGGCATTATCCCACTGACCGGCGACAGCCTGACAGACACTTTAGAAGCTTATTTTGCCCAATCGGAACAATTACCGACCCGTTTGTATTTATTCACCGAGTTAACCGAAGAGCAAAGCCGTGCCGCAGGTTTGTTGTTACAGGTATTGCCTGTTGATCCTGATAAAGCCAAACAGGATTTCAATGATTTAGTGGTAGTGACGGATACCATTACAGCCAATGAACTGCTGAATTTGCCCACAGAACAAATGCTGCACCGCCTGTATCACGACGAAGAGGTAGAACTTTTTGCGCCACAACCCATAAGTTTTGTCTGCGGTTGTTCGCGGGAAAAATGTGAAGCCGCCATCATCAGCTTAGGTAAAGCAGTGATCGAAGAACATATAGCCGAAGGTAAGCTGGACATCAGCTGCGACTACTGTAACAGCACTTACCAATTCGATAGCGCTGAATTGTCTTTATTATTGAATAAGTTCTAATCAAAAACGTCCTGTGGAGCCTGCTTTACCCGGGCTCCACTATCGCTGCCACACTTTTGTAACCCACCCTGTAAACTTTCATTTTTCTTTGAAATTTCCAACAAAACCCGATTTTTCAGGGTGTTTTGGCCATCCAAATGAAGTACAATCGGCCGGAACCCTATTAAAAACCATAAATTTACCGACCTACGTACCTCAAGGAGTCACCCTACAATGACCTCTACAATCACTCGCCACGTCGATTTAACAGTGGCTGACTTAGTTGAACACGCTATTCGTCGTAATGAAGGTGTATTAGCGGACAACGGCGCTTTGGTGGTTAAAACCGGTCACAGAACTGGTCGTTCACCTACAGATCGTTTTATCGTCAAAGAAGCCAGTACAGAACAGGATATCCAATGGGGCAACGTCAATCGTCCTTTTGATCCGGTGAAATTTTCTGCGCTTTGGGCCCGCGTCAGCGACTTTATTGCGACCAAAGAACACTTTGTGTCTCACCTTGAGGTAGGCGCAGATCCAGAGCACTACATTCCAATGACAGTGACTACTGAAACTGCATGGCAACATATTTTTGCGAAAAACCTGTTTATCACTCCGGCGCAATGGAATAAATCAGGCAAAGAAACCTGGCAAATTCTGAACGTGCCTTCCTTTGAATGTAACCCAGAGCGCGATGGCACCAACAGTGATGGCACTGTGATGATCAACTTTGCTGAGCGCAAAGTGTTATTAGCGGGCATGCGTTATGCCGGCGAAATGAAAAAAGCCATGTTCTCAGTACAAAACTTCCTGTTGCCAGCCAAAGGTGTATTGCCAATGCACTGTTCGGCCAACGTAGGTGAAGCGGGCGACACCACCTTATTCTTTGGTTTGTCAGGCACGGGCAAAACAACCTTGTCTGCCGACCCGAAACGTTTCCTGATTGGTGATGACGAACACGGTTGGGCACCAAACTCTGTGTTTAACATTGAAGGCGGTTGTTACGCCAAGTGTATCGACCTGTCGCAGAAAAACGAGCCTGTGATTTGGGATGCAATTCGCTTCGGCACTATTCTGGAAAACGTGGTGTTAGACGCTAACCGCACGCCGGATTACAAAGACGCCAGCCTGACCCAAAACAGCCGTGCTGCTTATCCATTAGCTCATGTCGAAAAACGTGTACTGGAAAACCGTGCCGGTGAACCTAAAGCTGTAGTCTTCCTGACCTGTGATGTCAGTGGTGTATTACCACCGGTTTCTATCCTGTCCGAAGAAGCCGCTGCTTACCACTTCTTAAGTGGTTACACAGCCAAAGTAGGTTCGACTGAAATTGGTTCAACATCTGCCATTGAATCAACCTTCTCAACCTGTTTTGGTGCACCGTTTTTCCCGCGCCCGGCCGGTGTCTACGCTGAGCTGTTGATCAAACGTGTACGTGAATTTGGCAGCAAAGTGTATTTAGTTAACACAGGCTGGACTGGTGGTCCACATGGCGTAGGTAAACGTTTTGACATCCCGACCACCCGCGGCATTATCGACGCCATCGTCTCTGGTGAATTGGCGACAGCAGAAACTGTACATTTACCGCAGTTAAATCTGAATGTGCCGTTAAAAGTCACAGGCGTGGACAGTAACCTGCTGAATCCAAGAGATACCTGGGCTGACAAAGCGGCTTATGATCAATACGCGGCTAAACTGGCGGCAGAGTTTGCCAATAACTTTAAGAAATACGATGTATCTGATGCGATCCGCAATGCAGGTCCAAAAGTAGCTTAATACGGCTGATTTATTGATGTACTTAAAAAGGCTCCGCAAGGAGCCTTTTTTATGCCGTTTTAGTTTGACTCAACGGCAAATACACAGTCACCACTAACCCACCATAAGCATGGTTATGCATAGTGATTTGACCATGATGCATATCAACAATCTTTTTGATAATTGCCAAGCCTAAACCCGAACCACCACTGCCACGGGCTGTGTCCCCCTGGGCAAAAGGCTCAAACATACGTTGCATTTCGTGTTCAGGAATACCAGGGCCATGATCCCGCACCTGTACATAGACTTTACGACTGGCCCGTTCCAGCCCGGTACTGACTTCAATAGCTCCGTCTGAATACTTCAGTGCATTTTCAATCAGATTATTCAGCACCCTTTTGATAGCGATACGACGCAGCGGTACCAGCGGTAATGCTTCACACAGCTTGGCATTGATTTCCCGTTTTTGTAAGCGGTCGGCACTGATTTGCTCCTGCACCAGCAGGTTTAAATCCTCTTCATCCAAAGCTTCTTCTTTATGATGGCGAATATAATCAATAAACTGGTCGATAATGGCATTCATATCTTCAATGTCGCTGACGATGCCCTCTTTGATCCAGCTATCCTGTTCACTGACCATTTCACTGGCTAAACGGATACGGGTTAATGGCGTCCGTAAATCGTGCGACACACCAGCCATTAACAAGGCCCGGTCTTTTTCCAGCTGGCTGATGCCTTTGGCCATACGGTTAAAAGCCTGAGTTACAGCCACTATCTCGGTGGAACCATGTTCGGGCAAAGGCTCTGGCATTTCGCCCCGCCCCACTTTAAGTGCCGCTTGTTGCAGGCCTTGCAGAGGCCTGTTCAGTTGCCTTGCGAACAACCAGCCCCCCGCCACACTTAAAAAACCTATAACAAAAACATAAATCTTCAGCGGCGAAAAATCGGTTTCATCCAGACCTGTTAAAGGCACTTTGACCCAATATTGTGGTGCCTGAGGTGGTTTCACCCAAAAAGCATAGCTATTGTTTTGTGCTATCCGTACTTCTGCAGGGCCCCCCAGTTCTAACGACATCTCGTCTGAGAAATAGGGGTAATAACTGGCGTCATTTAAGCCATTCAAAGGCGCTGTGGCATCGGTGTAGACTTCAATGCCTGTGGCTTGCCGGAATCTTTTGGTCAGTTCTTCCGACAGCAGCACGTCACTGTGCTCCACATCGATAAAAACCACTTTAATTTGTTTGGCAATCAGATGGTTAATTTGCTGATAGCTGGGTTTAATGACGTAATAAACCACAGATAAATACGACACCAGCTGATTGATCAGCAATAAAATACCAATCAGAAAAACCGTCTGACCAAAAGCGCTGCGCGGAAACAAACGCATTTAGCTGACGGCACCATCAGGTACAAAGACATAACCCAAACCCCAGACGGTTTGAATATAACGAGGGTTAGTCGGGTCGTCTTCCAGCATACGGCGCAGGCGGGACACCTGAACGTCAATGCTGCGCTCCATGGCGGAGTAATCACGACCACGCGCCATATTCATTAACTTGTCGCGCGACAAAGGTTCACGGGCATGGGTGACCAGCACCTTCAGTACGGCAAATTCGCCGCTGGTTAAAGGCATTAGTTCGTCGCCTTTGCGCATTTCACGGGTGGCGAGGTTAAACACAAAAGGACCAAATTTCACCTGGCTTTCTTCCACTGCAGGCGCACCCGGCAACTCTTTGGATTTACGGCGTAATACAGCGCGGATGCGGGCCAATAGTTCGCGTGGGTTAAAAGGTTTGGGCAGATAATCATCAGCACCCATTTCCAGACCAATAATACGGTCCACTTCATCACCTTTGGCGGTCAGCATAATGATAGGAATTTCATTTTCCTGCTGGCGCAGCTTACGGCAAATGGATAAACCATCTTCGCCTGGCAGCATCAGATCCAGCACCACCAAATGGAAGTTTTCACGTTCCATTAAACGCTGCATTTGCTCGAAGTTAGCGGAGGTACGGACAATATAACCTTGTTCCACCAGATAACGTTCTAATAAAGAACGTAATCTCATGTCATCGTCGACTACTAAAATTTTTGTTGTTTCTTGTCCGAGCATACAAATCCCTCCGCAAATGATGCCCACTATAAACGAAAAACCCGGAGCATGGAGGGCATGCGCCGGGTTCAGTTGTTACAAAGTTTGTCAGCTTTTCATTCAGGCTGTTCAGGTTGCACCTTCTCTACTTTACGCAGTGGTGGGTTCATCCAGACCACGTGACCTGTGTGAGCACTCAGCCGTGTGGAGTTTTCCTGTTTCTCTAAGGTCTTCTGATCAATCACATAAGCATAATCTGCTGTAGAGCTGCACCCTGTCATCACCAAAGCCATAGCAAGGACTGTCAGACCTGTTAATTTTGCTTTCATTGTTGGCCTCCTCTGTTAAGCACATTTTCACTATAGTTGGCCAAAGTCGATTCGCCTAACATATTTTTGTTACATCTAAATGACAGTGA